>JALUVW010000042.1 GCA_027020105.1 Candidatus Falkowiibacteriota bacterium | reverse complement strand
CCTTCTCTTATGGCCGCCCATGCTTCATGGATAAAATTTTCCGAACTTTTTTTGGAAAAAATTTTTTTAAAAAATCTTGTCATTTTTTTCCTCCTTTAGATAGATTATATGCTCTTCAAATTCCCCCAATGTTGCCGCGATTAACTCCGGCGGGGGAATTAGCCCATCCAAGGGAATCGCGTCTGGATCCATAATCCCGGCCTCCCTGAATATTTTCTTTGTTATCCCGATATAGACAAGGGCGTCATCATACGACCCGCTCTTGAAAAATCTGAACGCTTCCCTTGCCATATCCAGGGCGGTTTGCTCCATGGCGATAACGGAAGTTGATTCCGCTATCCAGTCCGCCTTCATCTTTTTAAAAAAATTCCTGAAAGAAAGTCCGAAAAAATTCATTCTCTTTGCCTCCTTTTTTTATTTTTTAATTTTAACGAGCTCTTGTTGTTTTTTTCATGCTCAAGCATTGCCAGACACCGATGGTTGCGGAGCTTACTCCATTGCCGCTTTTATTCTTTTTAAACTCTCTTCTTTTCCCAAAACTTCGGCCACATCAAACGGGCTCGGACTGGCTTTGCGGCCGGTTAAAGCAACGCGCATGGGCCATAGATACTCCCCTATTTTCAGTTCCTTGGCGCGCAAATAGCTTACGATATCTTCTTCAATTGAATCATTCGTCCAATTTTCTTCCGGAATTTTTTCCAATAAATGATGTATAATTTTTAAATTTTCTTTCGCCCGCTCAATTGTTAATTTTTTCCAAGACAACAGTTCAACCGGATATTCCACTTTACCACAAAAAAAGAATTCCGTCAACTCCCCTATCTCCGACAATCTTTTCAACCTCTCCTGTTCCAAGCCGATAATCTTTTTAATAAAGCCGATACCAATAATTTTATCGGTTAATTTATTTTTGAACTCTAAGTTGTCGTTTTGAGCTTTGAGTTTTGAGCTTTGAGTTTTTTCTATAAATCCGGCGCTAATTAAGTAAGGCAAACACAACTCCGTTAATTCGTCCAACGGTTTTTGCCTGATGTGGTACCCGTTCAAATAATCTAATTTATCAATATCAAAAATCGCCGGGCTGACCCCCATATCCTTGACGTTAAACTCCTTAATCAGCCGCTCCATACTCAATATCTCGTCGTCGTTCTTCGGATGCCACCCAAGGAGGGCGCAAAAATTTATTAAAGCCTCGGGCAAATATCCCTTTTTCCTGAAATCCTCAACGGCCACATCGCCCTGTCTTTTGCTTAATTTTCCGCCGTTTTTATCCAAAACAAGCGGCAAATGGACGAATTTGGGCGGTTCCCAGCCGAACGCTCGGTATAATAAAATATTTTTGGGAAAAGAAGCTATCCACTCATCGCCGCGCAAAACATCGGTTATCTCCATTAAATGGTCGTCAACCACATTGGCGAATTGATAGGTGGGAATTCCGTTTGATTTTATCAAGATATGATCATCCAAGTCTTCCGCTTTAAATTTTATTTCGCCCCGCAATTCGTCATAAACCTTAATTTCGCCGCTAAGCGGCATTTTTTGCCTGACAACGAATTTCTCTCCCCCTCTTAACCGCTCCTTGATTTTGTCTTCGCTTAAATTTCGGCAAGTTCCGTCGTATCTAGGCGGCAATTTTTTCATCTGCCGCTCTCGGCGCATTTCGGCAAGCCGTTCAGCCGCGCAAAAACAGCGGTACGCCTTGCCGGATTTTAATAATTCGTCCGCGTATTTTTCATAAATATCCAGTCTTTGACTCTGGACATACGGCCCGTGTTCTCCGCCGACATCGGGCCCTTCGTCAAACTCAATGCCAACCCAGCTCAAAATATCAATCAATTGCTTTATCGCGCCCTTCACTTCCCTTTTTTGGTCGGTGTCTTCCACCCGCAAAATCAGCTTGCCGCCTCGCGATTTTACCAATAAATAATTAAAAAGCGCGGTTCTTAATCCGCCGATATGCAAATATCCGGTTGGGCTCGGCGCGAAACGCGCGCGTGTTTCAGGCATATGTTTAGGATGCAAAGTCATTAATTAAAAAATAAACATTAAAAACAATAGATAAAGCTAAGGCAATACTAACAATTATTAAAGCAAAACGCAACTTTTTCGCGTTTTCCTCGGCTTCAACCCGATCTTTCTTGAGTATAATGCCGGTAATGTCGTTTAGTAAATAAATAAACTTTTTAACTTTAAACTTCATAAAATTGTTACTTGTTACCTGTTACTTGCTACCTGTTACTTGTTACTTGTTACCTGCTACCTGTTACTTGATAAAATTTTTCCAAAAATATTTCGGCGGCATCTCGTCTGACCGGATGCACTTCGTTGATTAAATTTTCCGCGTCCACCCATTTCCATCCGCTATGGTCCCAAAAATTAATTTTAATGTCTTCATCTTTTCCCAAAAATTCGGCTATCGCCAAGCTTTGTTTTTGGCCCTTATAGCCCAAAATTTTCCCGCTTTTATCCTCTTTGCCGAATTTGTACTTCCATAAATTTTGATATATTTTTCTAATTCTGAATTTATCCGTTCCCAGTTCTTCTCTTAATTCACGCTCTCCGGCTTTTTCAACATCTTCTCCGTCGGTTCCGCCCTGGGGTAATTGCCAGTGCCCGCCATCGTCAGCCCTTTCAACAATTAATATTTTAAATTTATTATTATCTTTTTTGTACAACATGCAGGCGACGTTGGGGCGGTACAAAAACGGTAAAATAAATCCCCATTTCAAAAATAATGCCGGAAAAGCAATTACGGCATTGCAAATTCGTTTCCATCGGCGAGGCTGCTTAAATAATCGCCACAGCCATTCAAGTCCCAAGCGCCTCATAAGTCCCGGCGCCCGTTTTATTTTACCGGTTAAAAAATCAAACGCTCCCCCGATTCCGATTGCCAGCTTTACCGACGATAAATTTTTCAAATTATGATAAATAAGTTTTTCCTGCCACGGCGCTCCCAATGTACAGAATAAAATATCCGGCTGAAAGTCGTTGATAATTCGTGATTCATTATTCGTGATTCGCGGTTCTCTGCCAATATCCAATGTTAAAAGTTGTAATTCCGAATAATCTCTTTTTATCGCCGATTCAATATCGGCGGAATTTGACAATCCCCCGCTCCAATTCAAAACCGCGATTTTCAAATTGTTCTCTCGCGCGATTTTTAAAATATCCTTAACCAAATCCGCGCCGGCAAACCTGTGAATATTCTTACCCATCGCCCATCCGGCGAATTTCAAGCCAATGCCGTCCGGAATCGCCAAGTCGGCGTTATTTAAAATATAAAAAAATTCTTCGTCTTTTTTCGCGCTTAGCAGAAATTCCGGATTGGGCGTGACAACTTGATGTTGTTTTCCGTCCTTTAAAAATCGCTTTATTTTTTCAAGGATTTCTTTTTTGTTTAACGTTGATATATTGACTCCCAGAATACTGATAATGTTAACCGTAT
>JALUVW010000041.1 GCA_027020105.1 Candidatus Falkowiibacteriota bacterium | reverse complement strand
AGAATTAAGGAAAGAATAATCGAGCTGCGGAAAGAAACCAAACTATGCGCCAAGAAATTGAACTACAAATTAAAAAAAGAAAATATCGAAATTCACGATCGAACTATTGGCAAAATTATTAAAACCGTTGGATAAAATTTTATTCTTAAAACCTCTTAACTATCCGTTAACGAGCGCGAGAATAAAACTGGTATTCTCGTTGGCCTTCAGGGAGTGGACCGCGTTTTCGTTCATATAAATAAATGCTCCCGGCGACATTTTTATGGCCTTCCCCTCAAGATTAAAAACACCGTCGCCTTCAATCACATACACGAATCCTTGTTTTACGGATGTATGCTCGGACATCTCCGTCCCCGCGGCCATACAGAACAAAGTAACATCCAGCTTATTGTTGCCGACAATGCTTTTGCTCAAAATTCCTTTTTTAGGATACTCAATAAGTTCTTTTATTTGTTCGTTCATAGTTTTGCGGAACCGCCGCTAAATCGGTCGCCGTGTTAATGCTCGGTCTTTGGCCTAAAATCTCTCAATACATCGGTGAAAAACTGGTGCTCTGTCAAAAGCCGCGACGCTTTTTTCATAAAACCGCTTTGCGTTAACCGCTCTTCTCTTTCCAAGTCTTTTATCTCTTCGTACAGACGCTCCAGCGCGTCATATTGTTTTTTAATTTCTTCGTCGGACGCGGCAACCCCCCTAAGTTTCATCAGCGCCAAAACCTCCGCCTCTCGGTTGAAAAACTTCATTCTTTCGGCGATTCTGCTTTTTAACTCTTCCAGTTTTTTTCTTTCAATTTTAATTTGTTCAAGCGGCGCCGAATAATCGTTGATTTCCTTGTTTTGTTCGGCCGATTCGGCCGGCTGTTTGATTTTTTCGTTTTTCATATCGCTTGCTTGGATATTGGCGCGGATAATGAATTAAACGTTCGACGATAATCCCTGATATAATATTACCGAACTACTCGCGGTTTGTAAAGCGAGCGCCGGTCGCGGGCATTGGCGACAGCCCCCTTAATCCGGAAAATAAAATCCACCATTTCGGCATTCTTCGCCGAAATGGTGGGCTGAAAACGGGAATTATTTTTTTATTTCCGACAGCAACAAATTTCCGTTATAAAAATTTTTTGGCAAAACAACTATGCTGTTTTGCACGTCCACTCCTTCCAATCTCACTATCAGGCGCGAGATAACGGAAAGGCACAGGTCGCAAACTTCCGCCAAATGTTTGCGCAAAACAATGTTGAGTAGTTGAATTTTGTCCAAAGTGTCGTCTTGCGCCTCGTAGTGGATAATGGTCCGGTTGGAAAAAGCGTCGGGCGGAGTTACCGAAATCCACCTTCCAAAATACTTCTCCTCATTGTAGGTATTGATCAACTCCACCAACAACGAGAATAAAACTTCCAGATGTTCGCGCTTTCCCTCAATAAAGACTCCCGATCTTTTCCCCGTAAATTGAAAAGGACTGGAAATGATCAGGTCGCTGTCAGGGAAGACGTTTTCAAGAATAATGGCGGACTTGTCACGGCTTCCCAAAAAATTTCTTTTCCCTTCCATCTTTCCTCCTTTGTTTGTTTTGGTTTATAAGCGTTCCAAACAAATCCTCCTTACAGGACCGCCAAGCACTTTTTGCGCAAACTTTAAAGTTTGGTTAAACACGATATTAACGACCAACCCTTATAAATAGCGGAAAAATTGCAGCCTGTTTCGCGGTTTACGGCCTTTTCGCCTCTTTCTCATCGGTTTTGTCAATGATTTTTTGTATCACCTCTTTTAACGGTTTGGTGGCGTTGATAAATCCCGGCGCAAACACGCTCTTGGCGTGAACTCCGAGAGGGGCCACGTTGCCGACTATCTCTTCAACCCGCCAATAAACATTTCCTTGTTTGCTTTTTATCGTCCTGAACAGAATGCCTCCCCTGACAAAATGCTTTCTTCCTTTTACCTCCACCGGTGTTTTTATCGCCAGATAACACGCCTTGCCTTCCTCAATATGGCCGTCCATTATGTTCTTAACCGGCAAGTTTGCTTTTTGGACCGCGGCCCGCTCTTGGCTTTTCCTCTCCTTGTCGTCTTGAAAAACTTTTTGGGCGATTTTTTTAAGGGACTGGAAAACTTTTTGGGAATTTTCCTTGCCTGACGGCATATACACTTTTTTTAGAATCCGAATATAACGCCAGCTTTGTCCCGGCTTTTTGATTATTTTTTCTATTTTCTTGTCTTTCGCCGAATAAACCTCCAGATATCCTCCTTTTTCCGCTTGGCCAAGCGCGGTAATTATGTCTCCGAAGTCCAAAGACTCTTTGGAGGTTTTGATGGCGTCCAAATTTTCCAAAAGGATTTTCAAGGATTTCGCCTTTTTCTTTTTTTCTTTTTTTTCTTTCTCTTCCTCCTCCGCTAAGAGTTTTTTAAAATCTTCCTCTTCTCTTTTTTTCGCCTCTTCTTCTTGATGCTCTTCTCTTCTCGGTTTTAGCCACAGCTCCTCCACGTACGGATTTGCTTTCTTGATTTCTTCAATTGTTTTTCTGTTTTCGCCAATCAAGGCCTCACTTTCTCGCACCGCCGGGCTTTGCCGCAAGTAAACGCCTTTTTCTTTGATTTCTTCCAAAAATTTTTCCGCTTCGTAAATTTCATTCTCCAGCCAGGCTATTGTTTCCAAGTCCTCAAAAGACTTTTTCTTGTTTTCATCCACCGCTTTCATAAATTGGGCGTGCATCTCCCGCCAACGAAGAGGGGGAGGAACTTCTTTTTTTTCACCTTCTTCCGCCAAAGCTCCGCTTTCTTCCGCCTGAAGACTCCGGCTTTCTTCCCGTTGTTCGTAATCTTCGGCTTCCTCAATATGAGATTGAGGATCGTTCGGGATGTCAAGCATCTCCCTTAATTCTTTTAATTTGTTTTTTGTTTCCTCGGGAACGCTTTCTTGGATTGAGAATTTTTCTAAAGCCATACGTTTTAATCTAAAAAAACAAAAAAATTAGTGTTGTTTGGGGAAAATTCTAAATCCGCCAAATAAACGAGCAACACTCGTAATTTTTTATGTTTTTTTATGAATGCGTTTATTAATATTCGCAAATTTAGGATAATTTACCCGCGTAATCGGCATAACCGGATAGATAATCAAGTGATATCTTGATTAAATTATACGCGAATCTGGATGATTTGTCAAAATGGCTCTGTCGCGGAGCTAACAAACAGCTAGCGATACTCCAAGAATCGGACAACATTAACGCCGCCTCTAATCGCGGCGCTGTTTTGTTCGCGCGGCTCCGAAGTATTCGCGGCGACAAAATTTCTCCACAAAAGATTCTGACGGCTTCGTTCGGCGGCGCGGCCTATCCGGTAAATCGCGTCAAACGCGCCAAAATACACGCTTAACTTAAATATATTCAGATATGTAAGGTTATCACCTTCTCATAAGCACACAAAATAACTTAAAATAAACAGGCCGTAAACAAAAACAGCCCGGAAAATCGGGCTGTTTTTGTTTACGCGG
>JALUVW010000040.1 GCA_027020105.1 Candidatus Falkowiibacteriota bacterium | reverse complement strand
AAACAATAAAATATTATGCCGAAAAACACCTCCGCTTCAGACGGAAAACAAGTTTATTTTTATCATAGATGCATAAATTGCGAAAAAGCGTTTAAGCCTGATAAATTTTTTTACACTTGCCCCGAATGCGGCAGCTTGCTCCTGATTGAACGGGACGAAGAATATATAGACAAGCGCGTGGGCGCGGGCAAGCGAGCCCGATTGTTTTTTGACAATATTCGTTTCGGCAGAGAGCGCGACAAATACCCGAACGGCAGCGGTGTTTTTATGTGGCTGCCCTTGATACTTCCCGGCTTCCCGAGCGAGTCGGTTATTTCGCTCAGAGAAGGTTTTACCGACCTGTTTGAAATACCGGACTGGTTAAAGAAAAAAATCGGCCTGAAAAATTTATACATCAAGATGGAAGGACAGCTTCCGTCGGAAAGCTTTAAAGATCGCGGTATGTCGGTCGCCGTTTCCGAGGCGATTCGCCTGCAAAAATATTATCCAAATTTAAAAATAAAATACATCGGCTGCGCCTCAACCGGAGACACCTCCGCCGCCGCCGCCGTTTATTCGGCGTACGTGAAAGACAAGCTTAAATGCGTGGTGTTTCTGCCTTATGAAAAAATATCCCCGGGGCAGTTATTTCAGGCCATGGCGCATGGCGCCGCCACCCTCGCCATTAAACACCCAAAGGGCTTTGACGGGTGCATGAAGCTCATCCAGAAATATTGTTCATCCCATAAAGATTTCGTGTTGGTTAATTCCAAAAATGATTTCAGGATTGTCGGACAGGAAACCACTTCTTTGGAAATATGCCAAGACCTTCGCTGGAAGGCGCCGGAATGGATATCAATTCCTTGCGGCAACGGCGGGAACGTAACGGCTTTGATGATATCGCTTTTAAGGATGTATGAAAGAAAAATGATAAACAACCTGCCCGGCATTATTATCGCGCAGACAAAAGGAGCGAACACCTTGGTGCGCTGGGAAAAAAGCGGCTATAAACGGTATGAGCCGGGCGAATTCAAGGATACGGTCGCCTCGGCCATGAACATCCAATCTCCGGTAAGCTTCCCGCGGATTGAAAAGCTCTATAAAAAATTTAAGCTCGCTTTTTTTGACGCGCCGGAAGAAGACATCCAAAAAACCAGGGCGCTGTTTATGTCCGGCGGCGCCAATATCTGCCCGCAAACGGCCGTGGCGCTTAACGCCGTATTGCAAGCGCGCGCGAACGGGACGGTAAAGGAAAACGACACCGTGGCGGCGATAGGCACTGCCTCGGGATTAAAATTCTCCGAGTCCGGCATAGACCATCACATAAACGGCAAAGCGGAGGATTGCGCCAATCCTTATAAAATAATTAAAGGAAGTATGAGCGCGATTGAAGAGGCGGTTAAAATAAAATAACAGGAATCCCAAGCCCGGGCAATGAAACAAAATTTATTTAACCAACCCTTTCAACCATCCCGCTATCACGCCCCTTGTTAAAATCTTCTTAAAATTATAGTTAAAGCTGATTTCAAAAATATCTTCCGGCGATAATTCCGAAATTAATTTCATAAATTTATCCATTTCTTCTCCGGAAATGTCGCCGTACACTTTTTCGGAAATCAAAAGCGACTGCTTCCACTTTAATCCTACGTATTTTTTCCATTTTTTATCGTATTGCCGCAATGTCTTTTCGTCAAAATTTTTTTTGTCTATCGCCCGTATTATAACCTCGGACGCCATTCTCGCCGAATGCATGGCGTGCCTTATTCCCTCTCCCGCCAAAGGGTTGATTTGGGCGGCCGCGTCCCCGATAAACAAAAAACCGGCGGCCGAGTGCCTGTTGACCCCTCCGTTGGCGTACAGGGACGCTCCATGCAAATCCATAAAGGCGGCGTCTTTTAATCGCGGAAATTTAAGCGTAAACTTTTTTAAAATTTCCATAATGTTCAATATTCCCCGATCGGACGCCCTGTAAACGGCCACGCCCACCTTGGCCGAGCTTTCTCCCATCGGGAAAATCCATCCGTAGCCGTAAGGAACGTATTCGCGCCCGAAATAAAAAGCGAGGGTTTTTGTCATTTCCCGCGGAACGTTTTCGGCGATAACCTCAATGCCGACGCTTAAAGAGCAAAGTGATTTTTTTCTCAGCCCGAGATCGCAAGCCAAAACGCCCGCCGGACCGGAAGCGTCAACAACCACGTCGGCAAAAACCTCTCCTTCGCCGAAAACTCCGCCATACGCCACCCCCGCGACAACGCCGTTTTTCGCGATAAGCCTTTTCGCCGACGTTCCTATTAAGGTTTCCGCTCCGTATTTTATCGCGTCCCGAACCAAAAAACTCTTAAATTTGGCGAAATCAAGAACATACCCCCTTGTCTTGCCGTAATCCCATGTCTTGGATATGTTTTCGGTGGCAACCAAAATTTTGGACCACTTGCCGGCGGCCAAATCCGTTGGCAAATCAAAATCATAAAACAACTCCTCGGGGGTGCCGCCGCTGGAAAAATTGGGCTGGCCGATTTCTTTTGATTTTTCAATCAACAAGACCTTCTTTCCTTTCTTGGAAAGCTCTCGCGCGCATTGCGCGCCGGCCGGACCGGCGCCAACGATTATCGCGTCGTATTTATCTTTTCGCGTTTTCATATTGTTTAAAAAAATTTGTTTAATGTTTACCCAAACAGAAAAAACACCTCCTCTTTAAGCAGTCTTAAGCGCGCGGGAAGAAAATCGTCGGGGCGTTGCCCTTCAAAGGCAACGCCCCCGTCCGCGCGGACATCTTATTTGTCGCCGTTAACGCAAATTTTTCGGCAAAGCCATACGAAAAACGCTCCGACGGCCCATCCGTAAACAAACGCCTCAACAAGCCCGACCACATAACCGAAAACGCCCAAACCGAATCCGGGAAAAGCTATTCGCAGAATATTCCAGTGCAATTCTTTTAATTCGGGCGCTCCGAGCAATCCTCCCCACATGGAGCAAACTATGAAAAAAGCAACCGACAATATCCCGCCGACATACCCGGCCTTGGTTACGCTTATTTTGTTCGCATTGTTCATAAAATTTGTTATTTATGGTTGTTGTTAATTATTCGACCTTTATTTATTGTGATTGTTTTGAATCCCGCGAAAAAATCGTTCTTGGCGGCCGCCGTTTATCGCGCCCTCCGCGGCGTCCTCGCGGCGGGGGGCGTGATTTTATTTTTTCGGCTTAACGCCGCCCTCCGCGCCTATGTTTTCATTATACTCCCCCAGAGTATTGCTTGTCAACCTGGGACCGGCGGTTTCGCGCGCCGGAACAAGCGCGGCGTCCGCGATAAACGCGCCTCTTGACATAAATACTCTGGGGGAGTATAATGAAAATATGAAACAAAACATTAAGAAAAAAGCGATACGCAGGTTAAAAATATTGGAAGGGCAGATCCGCGGCCTTCAGCATATGGTGGAAGAAGAAAAATACTGCGTTGAAATTCTTCAACAATCATCGGCGGCAAAACAAGCGCTGTCAAGCTTTGAAGACTTGATTCTGGAAAACCACCTTTCCACCCATGTTATCAGCCAGATTAACAGCGGCAAAGGAGCGAAATCAACGAAAGAAATTCTGGAAATCTATAAATTATCCAAGAAAAAATAATAAAATAATAACACGACAATATGAATTACGGCCACAAAAAACAGATAAACGTTTCGTTTTCCGAGGCGGTGAAAAAAATCAAGGAAGAGCTTTCCCGGGAAGGCTTCGGCGTTCTTACCGAAATTGACGTTAAGTCTACCCTGAAGAAAAAACTGGGAGCGGATTACGACAACTATGTCATACTTGGCGCCTGCAACCCTCCATTCGCCCACAAGGCGCTGATGGCGGAAAAAGACATCGGCCTTTTGCTGCCTTGCAATGTTATAGTCTATGAAGACGCGGGCAAGGTGTTTGTTTCCGCCATTCTTCCGACCGTCGCGATGAATATGGTGGATAACCGATCTCTCGCCGAAATAGCGGAAAAAGTTGAGGAAAAGCTCAAAAAAGCCGTTGACGCGGCATCCGAACTGGAAAATACCGACGCTTAACAATGTTTATTTAATTCATAATTAACGTTTTGAACCGCGAACATAATTATTCGCGATTCAAACAAGCAAAATTTATGGGTTGCTGCGGATCAGGTCCACAAAAACAAAAAAACAACAATAATGACCAAAATAATATTGACGAGGACGCCAAAAAAGAGGACGGCCTCAAAGACACAAAAAACCTTTTGCTGTGGGGGATTGTCATTATATTTATAGCCGGTTTTTTGATCTGGCTTAACTAAGAAGAAAAAACGGGAACAAAAAAACAAGGAGACATTGTTGCGGTCTTCTTGTTTTTTTTGTTTCCTCGCCAACGGCGCTCGCGGCAATCCCGCGAAATCGTCCGAACAGAGCGTTTCCGCCCCCTTTTCGCGATAAACGCCGCGCGCCTTGACAGCGCCCGCCATATGCGATACATTGGTATATCATCTTTTACGGAACATAAATCGCTTAAACTCTCGCGATACCGATAAAAAACTATGCTTACGCAAGAACAGCAAATTTTTGAACAAATCAAAAAAGCGAAAAACATCTTGGTCGCTTTCAGGAAGACATGGAACGGCGACTCGGTCGCTTCCGCTTTGGCCGTTTATTTGTTTTTAAAAAAATTGGGCAAACAAGCCGACATAGTGGCGGAAAAATTTGACCAAAGCGATCTCTACTCGTTTTTGCCGGCTTACGGAGAAATAAAAAACTCAATTGAAAATCTGCGGCAATTCATAATATCTCTGGATATTACCAACACCAAGGTCAACCAAATAAAATACAAGGTTGAGGACAACACATTGAATTTCATCATATCTCCCAAGGACGGTTTTTTTAATGAGGACGATATTTCCACCCGCTCCGGCGATTTTAAATATGACCTAATAATCGTGGTTGACACTCCCGACCTGGAATTTTTGGGAAAAATCTACGACAATGACACGGAGTTCTTCTACACCACTCCGATTATCAACATTGACCATCACGGATCCAACGAAGAGTTCGGACAAATCAACAAGATAGACTTGACCGCCGTGTCCACTTCCGAAATTTTATTCTCTCTTTTTAACAACTACTCCCGCGAGTTTATCGACGAAGACATCGCCACCTGCCTTTTGACCGGAATGATTTCCAAGACCCGCAGTTTTAAAACTCCGAACGTAACTCCCGCGGCGTTGTCGGCCGCGGCCCAACTCATATCCATGGGGGCGGACAGGGAAAAAATCGTAAACCATCTTTACCGCTCAAGGCCGCTTAATGTTTTAAAGCTTTGGGGGAGAGTGTTGGCGCGGCTGTCCGGAACAATGGACAACAAGCTGGTTTGGTCCGCTCTCCAGGAGGACGATTTCGCCAAAACCGAAACAAACGAAAAGGACTTGGACGAAGTGGTTGACGAACTCATAGTCAATATGCCGGAAGTCAAGGTTATTGCCTTGTTTTACGACACCAAAATTAACGGAAAAAAATACGCCAAAGCGATTGTTTATTCGGTTAAAAACATTGACTCCCTCGGCTTAACCAAGGAATTAAATCCGGAAGGCACAAAAAGAATGGCCGTGGTAAAAGCCGAGAAACCGACGAAAGAGCTGGAGGAAGAAGTTATTGGGATAATAAAAAACAAATTAAACAAACTGCCAATATGAGGAGCAATCAATATAAGTAAGAACAAGTTATATTCAATGCCCTACGGACAACACGCGCGTATAACGGTTTCCTGAAAAATATGAAAAAATCAGTAAAACGGCTTAATACCAAATAAATGTTTATCAAATAACTAAACCGCCAAGGGCGTACGCCTAAAATATATATTGGCCCACCGCGTTAATAAAATTATATATTAAAATTGTTAATCTTATGTAGACGCTCAACAAAATAGATGGTGGAATTATAGTGAGTGGCGGGGGCGTGGAAAACACAAATGACAATGCAAAATATTAATATTCAGCGGATTTTAATGGATGGAGTTGTTGGGTAAAAATTTTTAGCAAAAAACAACAATTTTATAACATGGAAACAGCATATGGTTGGTTTATTTTTGTTTTATTTTTTAAAAATCTTATGGCAAATTAAAAGCATAATAAATTATCGTATATGGATTTTTATTATCTATTAATAATACTAAGCGTTGGCCTTCAAGCGGAAAGAGGCATTTTTGATTTCCTTTCTTATTTTAAATTGTTTAAGCAATTAAGCCAAAAAGGCTCAAATAAGCCCAAGAAAGCAAAAAAACCTTTGTATGTATTAATACCTGTATTGAACGAGCAAGAAATCATTGAAGACACAATGTTAAGTATATTAAAAATTAAAAACAAGTACTTTAAAATTAACATAGCGATTCTCACAACTATAAAAGAAAAAATCAACAATAAAGATAAAAAAATGCCCACAACGGAAGAGATTATAAATAATTCTATAAAGTCGGGCAAGCTTTCAATTTTTAAAGACAGTATTCAAATTTTCCAAGACCCAGATATTGATGGCAAAATGGCCACTCAATTAAACTACGCGATAAATAAATTAAAAAATATTGTAAGTCAATCCACATACTACTTGGTTTTAAACGCGGATTCAAAAATCTCATCTTCGACATTCAGGCAATTATCGAGATTAATTGATAAAAACAAGGGGAAAGAATTTGCTTTTCAGCAACCATGCGCATTTGTTAAAGATGTGGACGCAAGTGCAAATCAATTTACGAATGCTCTATCGCTTTATCAAAGCTGGTATTGTCTTGGGCACGAATCACGCCTGGTAAGAAGCTATAACAATAAATCGATAAATAATTGGAACAAAAACAATAACACCAAGCTTGGCGTTATTGTTGGTCATGGTTCGGGCATGACATTGAATATTAATTTGCGGAATGGGGGCTATCCTGCTAATCTTATGACAGAGGACTTAACTTTTGGATTTAATCTTTCTGTAAATAGTGTGCCTATATTGTCTTTGCCCGCGCTTGAACTAGCAGATGTCCCAAATAAATTTACTATTTTTATAAAACAAAAAAGTGTCTGGTTTTGGAACTTTCTTGGGTATATCAATTGCTATAAACACAACATTAAAAAAGGTCATTCAAGATATAAATTATTTTTGTTATTAACACAGGGAATAGGCGCCGGTGCTTATTGGTTTTTTGATACTTTTTTTATTGTCACACCTCTTAATCCACCAAAATCACCTCCGTTATGGTTTTTGGCTCAGTTTATCAAACAAGCGTCTTAACCCCTCTTTATTGCCGGGATACTTGAGATAATCATTAATCGCCCTGTCTTTCGATACCCAGCAACATTTGGTATGTTCTGACGAAAGCCTTACTTCTTGATCTTCGGCTACTTCCGCCCCGAATATTTTTTCAAATTGATCCATGCCGTTGTCGAAAAACTCATAGGAATATTGAGTGTCAATCAACCAAATCACATTGTCTATTCCCAATTCTTCGCGGACTTCACGCAAAGCGGCGTTTTCAAATGATTCGCCGACTTCAACGTTGCCGGTAACCGGTTGCCAGAAGCCGCCACGCTCCGGGGATCGGAGTAGCATTAAAAACAGGTATTTGCCAGACTTGGTTCTTTTGAATACTATTACCTCCACCTGATTTCTTGTTCTTGGTTTGGTCATAATTGCTCCTTTCTGAAGTAAGAAATTATATTGCCACCTTGATTCTTCACGTGAAACAGGACAATGGAAGAGATTTTTCAGTGGTCCGCTGAAGTACTTCTTTCGTAACCCTTCCTTGAACGTCATTGTTTTTGCGATTGCGTCTTTCCCGCTTGCAATCAGAATAGGCAACGGCTCTATACACATGTATCCTTCCATTTCTGCTGGAAAATCAATTTTTGACCACTGATAAAAATCCATCAATAGCTGGAGATCAAATTTAACCACTCCAATATTTTCCACTTGAAGGCCAAGCATGTTCAAGTTATTATATATTTCTTTTTCAAGGCCCCTTTCTCGCGCGTCAGGTTTAATTATTACCAGTGAATATTCAATCATTGCCTTCCTCCTTGCATATATTTTTGATTTTCGGGTAATTTTACTATAATGTTTGGCGGCCTATTTGTCAATGAGCAAATTTTAGCTTATTTAAATTATGAAATAATGCCTGATTCTTTAAGCTCAATTTTTAATTGTTTTAAAAAATGATTTACAAAATAAGTTCTTCTCTCGGCGATATTTTTTGCCATATTGGTGTGCATCTGATTTTTAACTACCAGCAATCTGTTAAAAAATAAATCTAAATTAGTTTCTTTTGTCGCGCCGCTTTTACCAAATGGATTTTCCGGGTTGTAAAAACAACGATTCATTTGCCCTCCCGAAGAAAATGTTCTCATTATTGAAATTGCTCCAGTAGCTTCTATTCTGTCGGCATCTTGAAGAATTTTTGATTCAAGCGTAGTCGCCTTAACACCTTTTGAAAAAGAGCATTGTTTTATACATTCAGCAACTAATTTTATTTTACACCGAGGATAAAGTTTAATGTTTTTCAATATATCTTCAGTAAATCTTGCGCTTTCGCTTGTTTCGCGTTTACTTCTTGGGTCATCTTTTCTGTAAACAATTATATCATGAAAAATTGCCGCCGGGACAAGGATATCAAAGTCAGCTTTTTCTTGCCTTCCAATTAATTTAGCTAAATTTAAAACACGCAATACATGATTAAAATCATGTGAGGGGTCGGTTTTTGTCTGATGTTTTTTAGCGATTTTTAGTAACTGTCTTTCCGTCTCCTTTTTCATAAGAATTATTTGAGGTTAACTTTAGTAAATCCTGTTGTAATATTAAAGTAAAAATTATAATTTTGTCAAGATATTATTAAGAGAGAATATGTCATGCAAATAATAAAAAACTTGAAAAAAAACGGATTTAGTGGTAAATTTTAAGCAGGCGAAGGATAAAATCCTTTTTTTGTTTTTGGAACGGTTAAAATTTTGGCGGACAAATAATTGCCCCCGCGTTTTTTGGGTCTGTAGCTCAGTTGGTTAGAGCGCTACGTTGACATCGTAGAGGTCTGCAGTTCAAATCTGCACAGACCCACCCAAAAGACGCGGGGGCAAATTAAAGCGCCGGCCATATCGGGCGTCACGAGAATCATTGATTTAGATCAGATGCCGTCCAATCAATTCGCTCGCATAGCTCAGTGGTTAGAGCACCACGCTTATAACGTGGGGGTCGATGGTTCAAGTCCATCTGCGAGCACTAAACAAACATAAACTGATTATACATATATTGACATTTTGCAAAAAATAACTTATAATTTTTTTAGTCCTTCAAAAGGGCTTTTTTGTTTAAATTTTACTTGTTAAAAGCTGCTAACCGAAAATTGTTATTGAAAATTGAAACTTAATTCAAGGTCCCTTCGTCTAGTGGTTAGGACATCAGGTTTTCATCCTGAAAACAGGGGTTCGATTCCCCTAGGGACTACAAAATAAAAAATCTCGGCGCGGCCGCCGAGGTTTTTTGTTTTGCGGTTCCTAGGATGGAAGCGAACCCCGAAAAAAACGTAAACACAAAACAACGCTTTTAATCGGCAACCGCGAAAAATTAAGTTTAAATTATATGGAAACGGGAGAGG
>JALUVW010000039.1 GCA_027020105.1 Candidatus Falkowiibacteriota bacterium | reverse complement strand
CGCCGAGGTTTTTTGTTTTGCGGTTCCTAGGATGGAAGCGAACCCCGAAAAAAACGTAAACACAAAACAACGCTTTTAATCGGCAACCGCGAAAAATTAAGTTTAAATTATATGGAAACGGGAGAGGGGGCTTCCGCCCCTTCGATTCCCCTAGGGACTACAAAATAAAAAATCTCGGCGGTCGCCGAGGTTTTTTGTTTTGCGGTTCCTAGGATGGAAGCGAACCCCGAAAAAAACGTAAACACAAAACAACGCTTTTAATCGGCAACCGCGAAAAATTAAGTTTAAATTATATGGAAACGGGAGAGGGGGCTTCCGCCCCTTCGATTCCCCTAGGGACTACAAAATAAAAAATCTCGGCGGTCGCCGAGGTTTTTTGTTTTGCGGTTTTGGGGCGTTGTCAAGCAGATTGCCGCTCTTTATTTTCCGCCGCCCGCCCTTGCCTGAAAATGTATAATTGCTGAACGCCCGTTAAAAGTGTCGTTACCAACCAGTACAGCGCCAAGCCGCCGGGAAAAGACAAGCCGATAAACACGGTTATAATCGGCATAAGATAAATCATCTGCTTGTTCATCATAGCCATCATATCCTCGTCTTTTGAACCCTCCGTATGCACCGCCGCTCTTTGGGTTACCATCATTTTGGCTTGCCAATACTGGGCTATGCCCGCCAAAACCGCGATGGGAATATTGCGCGCGGATAAATCAATAAACCCCAAAGACACAACGTTAATCGCTTCCGGGCGGGCTATGAAAGGATAAACTAGGTCCAAAGAGCCGTTGGCAAAGCCGTCCCTAAACACCCTGAACACCGCCAACAAAAACGGCAACTGGATTAAGACGGGAAGGCAGGAAGAAAACGGATTTACCTTGTTTTCCTTGTACAACGCCATCATCGCTCTGCCCATTTCTTCTTTTTTGTCGGCATATTGCTTTTTAATTTCGTTAATTTTCGGCTGCAGTTCCTGCAGAGCTTTTTGCGCTTTAATGGATTGCTTGGATAAAGGAAGCAATATCAGCTTAATAATCACGGTCAATAAAACTATAGAAACGCCGAGATCGTGGCCGGGCACCGTATTATAAATAAAAACCAACAGGTTCAGAACGGGCTGATAGAAAATTGTTTGAAAAACGCTAGACATAAAAATTCATATTTAAAATTATAAATTAAAAACAAATTTCAAATTTACGGCTTATTTTACCGGGTCCCACCCTCCTTTGTTCCACGGATTACACCTTAAAATCCTCCAAGCCGCCTTCAGGCCGCCTTTAATCGCTCCGTGTTTCTCAATGGCGGCAATGGCGTAATCGGAGCAAGTGGGACGGAAACGGCAACGGCCGTATGGCGCCAAAAATTTCAACAACCCGTGGTCAAAAGACAGGGTTTTTTGGTATATTTTTATTATTTTGATTATCAGGTAGCGGGAATAATATCTAAACATATCAAAAACTTTATCTCAAAGCGTTAAACGCAAACAGGCTTAAGCCCTGGTTTTTAAAATCCAAAACAATTTCACTTCCCGTATTCGGTTTTCGCGCTTTGATTTTGCCCGTGATTTATGATTTTAGCTCTACGGTTCACGATTTTTTGACAAAGCCCCAGTTTTCCAAAATGACCCATAAGCGATTTTTTAATATCCTCGTAATCCTTCTCAGCTATCCCCGGCAGACATATAACCGCGCAATCATACCCCTGCCTCATTTTACTCATCTGCTCCTTGATAATCTCCCTGATTTGCCGTTTAATCTTATTGCGAACAACCGCTTTTTTACTAACTTTAACGCTGATTAAAATGCCGAAACGATTGCGTTCCGTTTGGTTTGGGACCACTCTGACGCCCATAATTTTATCAAAGCTTGATCTTTTTCGGCCGGTCGGCGGATTAAAAATATTGTCAAACTCCTTGTTTTTGGTTAAACGGTTCTCCTTTTTCAACATATAAACACGGCACGGAACGCAAATGCCGCAAATTACGCATTATGTAAACATTCTCCAAGCCCTTGAACGGGGGAATAATTATTTACATAATAACCGTTTGCGGCATTTACATAAATCGCGGATTCGCGTTATCTTATTTGGTCAGCGTCTTTCTCCCTTTTTGTCGTCTGCGTTTAATGACGTTGCGCCCGGACTTGGTTTGCGCGCGCGCCATAAATCCGTGCTTTTTTTTAGCCTTTTTCTTTTTTGGCTGATACGTTCTTTTTGGCATAATATTGAAAATTGGAAATTATACTCCTTTGCTATCCAAAATACATAATACCTCCGGTCAAAAACGAAGGGTATAGCGGTATGTTTAGCGCGACAAGACAGTAATTATTCCAAATTTTAGTTACCGGCTTTAATATAACACACTCCCAACATAACATATCCGATGATGACAGTCAACCCGACGCGAAAATTTTCTCATAAAATTTTTTCCACTTTTTATTAACACCTTATAAACATTTTGATTATTTGACGGCTACCGTATAACTGATATAATTTTGATAATGTCGCGATATGAAATTTTTTCGTCCCACTCATTATTTATTTTTTATAAACTAAAACAATAGATAAGCTATTCCGTTGTTTTATTATTTTATTGTTAAACGGCCTTCGGTGTCCGCCAACAATAAAGCAATGAAACAATGAAGCAATGAATTTTATGAACAATGATCAGCTTTGGCAGGCGGTTTTAGGTGAAATTGAGCTTAATTTATCAAAAGCCAATTTCACCACATGGTTTAAAAACACTTTTATCTCGTCGTTTGAGGATGGAAAAATAATTATCGGCGTCCCCAACACTTTTACCAAGGCTTGGTTGGAAAAAAAATATCATAAAGAAATTTTAAACGCCATAGAAAACGTTAGCAACCAAAAGATTAAAGAAATTTTTTACAAAGTTGAAATCAAAAAACCCGGAATAGTTGAAAGCTTGTTGAGAAAAACAAAAAAAGAAGGGGTGGAGGAAAACGGCGCCATAACAACCAATCGCTTTAATCTTAACTCTCGTTACACTTTTGAAAATTTTGTCGTGGGAAAGGGAAACGAATTGGCGCACGCCGCCTGCCAAGCGGTGGCGGCAAACCCGGGAAAAGCGTATAACCCTCTTTTTATTTACGGGGGCGTCGGGCTGGGGAAGACACACCTCTTGCAGGCCGTCGGGCACGAACTTTCCAAGTCCACCGATAAAATCCTGTATGTAACCTGTGAAAAATTCACCAACGATTATATTCAATCGGTCCGCAACGGCAGAGCAAAGGACTTTAAAGACCGTTATCGCAACACCGACTTGTTAATGATTGACGATATTCAATTCATGGCCGGCAAAGACGGCACCCAGGAAGAATTTTTCCATACTTTTAACGAGTTGCACCAAACAAACAAACAAATAGTTATCACTTCCGATCGCGCGCCCAAATCAATTCCCGCCCTGGAAAAACGCCTGCTTTCCCGATTTGAATGGGGGATGATAGCCGATGTCACGCAACCAAACATTGAAACAAGGGTGGCCATACTGGAAACAAAATGCAGGGAAAGAAACTACCCGCTGGACGAGGAAATTTTAAACTATATCGCCAATAACGTGCAAAACAATATCAGGGAATTGGAAGGCGCCTTAAATCGCCTTATCGCCTACCATGAATTCAATAATTCCAAACCGACGTTAGACACCGCCAAAACCGTTTTAAACAGTATACTCTCCAATATACAAGCGAAATCAACCTCGCCCAAAAACATTATTGAAGCCGTTGCGCGGTTTTACGATGTTGATATTAAAGATGTTATCGGCAAGGGCCGGCGAAAAGAACTTATCAGGCCGAGGCAAATAACCATGTTTTTAATGAGGAAAGAATTAAACACGTCCTACCCGACCATCGGCCAAGAACTCGGAGGAAGGGATCACACGACGGCCATGCACGCTTGCAATAAAATCTCCAAAGAGATTGAAAAAAACGAAAGAACAAGACAAGAATTGGAATCAATTAAACAATTTTTGTATAACGGGATGTGATAAACCGTTTAATAAACTGTTTATAAACCCAATTAAACAAGTTAATTAAATTTAACGATTTGTTGATAAATTTATTTTCACCGCGTTAATTAATATTTAGTCAACGTTCTTTAAGTTTTTATCTACACGACTATCAACAGTTAAATAAATTTTCAACACCAATAAAAACAACAACAATCAATGTTTTTTATGTTTATCAACACGCTTATTGTTTATTATTATTTTATTTTATAATTTATTAATATAACAAATAAAAACTCGGCGCTTATCGTAAATATACAATCAAGATTAAATTATTTTTGTAAATTTACAATAAGGGTGAATTTATAATAAATATGAAAATATCCAGTTTGCAGGAAAATTTAAAACAGGGGTTGTTCGCGGTTAGTCATATTGCCGGAAAAAATATAAATTTACCGATTTTAAACAATGTAATGATAGACGCGCGCGAAGGAAACATAAAACTAATCACCACCAATCTTGAGATAGGGGTGGTGAGCACCGTAAGGGGAAAGATTGACAAAGAGGGAGCGTTTACGGTTGATTCCAAAACAATATCGGATTACGTGGCGCTCCTGCCGAACAAGAAAATCAATATAGAACAAAAAGAAAACAGTATAGTGGTGGAGGCGGATAATTATAAAACAAAAATCATAGGACAATCGGCGGAAGAGTTTCCCGTAATACCGGAAATTACCAGAAAAACATATTATAGCGCGAAAATCAATGAGTTTAAGCGGGCGTTGGCGCAAACCACTTTTGCCGTGTCCACAAACGAATCGCGCGTAGAGTTATCCGGCGTGTTTTTTGATTTTAACAAAGACAAACTAACTTTGGCCGCCACCGACAGTTATCGTTTGGCGGAAAAAACAATTAACTTAAAAACGAATTCAAACGGAGAGGAGGGGAGGAAGATAATAATTCCCGCCAGAACACTGCAGGAGTTGATAAGAATTTTATCCGTGGAGCAAGACGGCGGCGCTGATGGAGGCGGAGATGAGATTAAGTTTTATTTATCGGAAAACCAAATTTTATTCACGGTTGGTTCAATAGAGTTGGTTTCCCGCTTGATTGAGGGGCAGTATCCCGATTATAAACAGATTATTCCGAGTAATCCGAAAACAACCGTAACGGCCGACAGGCAGGAGCTGGTTAGGGCGGTGAAAGCGTCCGCCCTTTTTTCCAAAGCCGGCATTAACGATATTAACCTTGATTTTCCCCAAGGAAAAAACAAGGCGGTTGTTTCTTCGGCGTCCGGCCAAACAGGGGAAAATATCACGGAATTGGACGCGAGCGTGGTTGGCGAGGATAACGGCGTGATTGTTAATTACAGGTATTTATTGGACGGTTTAAATAATATTGAGGGGGACAATATTAAAATTGAAATAATAAACCCCAACACGCCATGTGTTCTGCGCCCCGAAAAAGGCGATGATTATTTATATATAATAATGCCGATTAAGCAGTAAAAATAAACGGCCGTTAAAATCGCGCGAGAACGGCGTTTTATTATTTTTGTTTTATCTTTAAAAAGTATAATTAAGTTCACTATAAGCGCCGGTTAAGGTCGGGGGGCGCGACTCTAAAAACCTCGGAAAAGGTTAAAGCGCGCCGTTGGACGTATTTAACGGCTAAAAAAATTCAATTTTTTCAGGTAAATGGTTTTTTCCGATAATCAGTAAACAATTAACGCTTTTTTTGTTTTTAGCGATGAGGTTGTAAAAAAGATAAGTAAACGGGATATATGGCTTTATGAATTTTTTAATTTCATCAACCGTCATTCCCGTTTTTTTTC
>JALUVW010000038.1 GCA_027020105.1 Candidatus Falkowiibacteriota bacterium | reverse complement strand
AATCATTTTTTATCCCTCCTTTCTTTTTTTTGGAGTAATAATCATAACAACAATATTATTGTTATATAAAATTACTCCTGAAGAAATACGACTAATTAGTCGTATTTCTTCAGGAGTAATTTTAATCCAAAAATTTAAAAGAAGAAAGAATCTCTCTCAGACGATTTAAAGCGTCGTTATTATCCTCCATTTGATTAATACCAATAAAAAAATAGAAACCATCTTTTTTTAGCATAATATCTGTAAAATGTCCAAATCCCGAATAGTCATCTTTGTAATTATATATTTTATAATTCAAGCCATTTATAATATGATTTTCTGAATCATATTTATTAAGAGCATCAATAAATCCTCCTTTTGAAATTGAAAAATTTAAAAGCGGAGAAAGCTTTACTTGCTTGGTAGTATTATCTATAAAAAACTTTAAATCAATAGCCTCAACATCAGTACCAGAAGGTAATTCTTTCCAATATGGCTGATACTTCACCTCAAACCCATACTCCTCATTCCGATAAGTCTGCCAATCAGAAGTGTCAATCTCGTCCGTGGAAGTGGACATATCTCCCGCCTCAACCGCTGTTTTTTCTGCTTCTTGCCCGTCGGATTCCTGTTCATTGTTATTCCGAGCAACAACATCCTGTTTTTTAACCTCTTTTTCTCGTTTCTCAATTTTTTCTTTGTTATTATCTCTCCTTGCCAATTCTTTGGCGTTCCTGTTCACATACCACAAAGTCCCCGCTCCAACGGCGAGGACTATAATAATGATTAGAATTATTGTTTTTTTGTTCAACATAATTTTTAACAAATTTTTGTTCTTGATTTTAGCCTATCAATCAAACAAAAACCTGTCAAAAAAAGCGATAAATACATAGCCGGAGCTGTCTCCTCCGCTTCCGTCAACGCGGGCGCTGAATTTCAGTGTCCTAAACTGATTCGTGTTTACGCCCTTGGCGAAACTCGGGCTGACCACTCCGGGATTGTTTCCGCCGACTCCGTCAAAATCATCGGTCGCCACCATCCATGTTTCCGCGTCCGCCTGCGTCTGTTCAACGTTTTGGGCGTCAAAGCCGGGTGTCCATCCTTCGGAGCCGTTTTTGAAGGTGAAGTAGGTCGCGGGGGTGTAGTATCCGTGCGAAGGAGGATTGGTTGTCCAGAGATAATCAGCAAGATCGTACGGATCAACGGCCACATTATTTTGTCTTACTTCAAAATGCAAATGCGGACCCGTTGAAGTGCCGGAATTACCGCTTTTAGCGATTGGTTGCCCTCTTTTCACAGTATCGCCAACTTTAACTAAAAATGATCCAGTTAATAAATGAGCATATATGCTTTTAACATTTTTGCCATCTATTAATCCGTGGTCAATATAAATAACATTGCCCATGCTATTCGGAGGACTTAAATCTGGATCATTGGGCACATCATTGTCTGCCGTTGGTGAAACTACTACGCCGTCATAAGCCGCGACAACAATATGTCCTTCTGTGGCTGTATAATAGTCTGACCCTTGGTGTCCTGCATAACATTCAAACTCACAACTTAAACTAAAATCATCTTCCGTTGGTAATGTTAAAAAATTACTCGCCATTGCTTGTCCAGTGGAAAAATGCATCAACAAACAAAAACAAGCAAGAATAACATACTTAATCCGCTTCATTTGAATTACCTCCTCTTGATTTTGTTTTATGCCGCAAACTCTTCGCTTCATTCTTTTCTTGCTTTCATAAAATCAACTCCTTTCCTTATATTATTGTAAAGAACATTCACCTCCTTTTTTAAATTTGTAGAGCAAGCTGCTCTTTTCAAAATATAATTTTATTATATCCTGACAAGAACAGTTTTAATTATAATTCTGCATTATATTTTTATTTAATAAATTTAAATGTCGAAAGAATTTTCTCAAAAACCCCCCATGCTTCATTTTCATTCTTAATTTGACTAACAGCAATCAAAAGATAACGCTCGTCTTTTAAATTGACAACTGCAGAATATTTAAAACCAGAATAGCTAATTTTTTTATATATTTTAAAATTTATATTATTTATAGTAATATCATTAATATATTCACCTTGAACAATTTCTGAACTAAATTTTTCATTAAAAATCGTAAAATTTAAAAGAGGAATAGAGTTATTTTTCTGTTTAGATTTATAATTGTTTAATAGCACAAATTTTTCTATGCCTTGTGCTAAATTATTTTCAACACCGTAAGTCGCCTTTTTCCAATATGGCTGATACTTCACCTCAAACCCATACTCCTCATTCCGATAAGTTTGCCAATCGGAAGTGTCAATCTCTTCCGCGGAAACATCCGTGTTTTTAGCCATGGTTGTGGTTGATATTTTATCTGCTGGCCGCTCCTTGGCCTCTTGTTTTTGCTCCTCAAATTTTCCTTTACTATCATCTCTCCCGATCAATTCCTCGGCATTCCTGTCCGCGTACGCCAAAACAACCGCCGAGGCGACGATGGTTGAGATTATTATTAGAATTATTGTTTTTTTGTTTAACATATTTTTAACAAATTTTTGTTCTTGATTTTAGCCTATCAATCAAACAAAAACCTGTCAAAAAAAGCGATAAATACATAGCCGGAGCTGTCTCCTCCGCTTCCGTCAACGCGGGCGCTGAATTTCAGTGTCCTAAACTGATTCGTGTTTACGCCTTTGGCGAAACTCGGGCTGACCACTCCGGGATTGTTTCCGCCGACTCCGTCAAAATCATCGGTCGCCACCATCCATGTTTCCGCGTCCGCCTGCGTCTGTTCAACGTTTTGGGCGTCAAAGCCGGGTGTCCATCCTTCGGAGCCGTTTTTGAAGGTGAAGTAGGTCGCGCCGCTATATCCGTCGCAGTAGATATAACCGAGTATGTCATATTCAGTGGTGGCAGTATTAATAACATGTTCGCCAACGGTATGATATTCTACCCAATTTGAATCTCGGATTGTGATATTGTCGCCGTCTATCGCTTTAACAATACCCACATGACCAACGCTTAATTTACTGGATTTATTAAAAACAATAATTGACCCAACGCGCGGTTCGGACCCTGTGGCATAACCACTTTGTTTCGCTTTTTCATAACATGTCCATGCTTCGCCGTTGCATCCTTTGTAAAGAATCTCTGTTTCGTGGCGGACATAAAGTACACACTGACCATTAACTTCTCCTTTGTTTAAACCGACAGCATCTTTAAAATCGTTACTTCTACAAATAAAGGTTTCACCGGCATTAACATTTCTTGCCCGGAAACAAACAATGCTAAACGCAATACCGAACAATAAACAAACAAGCCAAAACTTTCTCATAATTTTCTCCTCTTTTCCGTTTTTTCTGTTTCGTGGAAATACATACAACCGCAGAACAAATACTACGCGTTATTATTCCGCATTTTAATCACCTCCTTTAAATTTTCAAAGAACATAATAGAATTTCCTCCTTTCTTTAATTTTATTTTGCGGCATTATTGCCACGGACATAACAATATATTTTGCCATATCCGTGGCAATAATTTTATTTTATGATTGTAAACGATTTCAACATTGCTTCTAAAA
>JALUVW010000037.1 GCA_027020105.1 Candidatus Falkowiibacteriota bacterium | reverse complement strand
TGATAATGAGCGATCCGGAAAGCGGCTCAACTTTAATGGAGATTCCGAAGGTCTTGTCCGATCCGGAATTTCGCCAGATGAAATTGGACAGATGCGACACTCAAACCGTTGTTGATTTTTGGCGCAAAGAAGCGGAAAAAGCGGGCGGCGAGGCGGCGCTCGCGAATGTGGTGCCTTACGTGACCTCAAAACTCACTTCGTTCGTCGCGAACGACACGATGCGCCCCATTATCGGACAACAAAAAAGTTCGTTTAATTTGCGCGACATTATGGACACCAAAAAAATACTTTTGGTGGATTTGGCGAAAGGAATGATCGGAGAAATGAACGCTTATCTTCTGGGAATGATATTAGTGGGCAAAATACTTATGGCCGCCTTGTCCCGCACCGATATTTTGGCCGAGCAGAGAAAGGATTTTTATTTGTATATTGACGAGTTCCAAAATTTCACCACCGATTCAATTTCTTCAATCTTGTCCGAGGCCAGAAAATACAAATTAAACTTGATTATCGCCCACCAATATTTGGGGCAATTGGTGAAAAACAACGATACCTCAATCAGGGACGCCGTTTTCGGCAACGTGGGCACATGGATATTGTTCAAGGTCGGCTCGGAGGACGCGGAAGTGATGGAAAAGGAATTTGCTCCGGTTTTTAACCAATACGACTTGATTAATGTTGAAAAATACACGGCGTACGTAAAGCTGTTGATAGACAATACCGCCTCGCGGCCGTTTTCCATGGCCACCCCGTGGCCGCTTATGGGCATTAAGAGAGACGATATGGCGAGTAGAATCAAGTCCTTGTCAAGGATGAAATTCGGCAAAGACCGCGAGCTGATTGAGGCGGAAATTATGAGGCGAGCGAAAATATTGGAGAAATAATGCCGTCAAAAACCTTTTATTTTCGGCGGACTGTGATATAATGGATAATAAAATATGTAATATAAAATAAATTTATGAACATAAACATTAAAGCGTCAAAAATTGAATTAACACCGGCGATTAAAAATTATATCCAAAAGAAAATGAATATGCTGGACAAATATTTGGGGAGCGTTAAAGTGATAAACGCCGATTTTGAGGTGGAATTAACAACGCACCACCACAACAAGGGCGAAATATTTCGCGCCGAAGCCAATTTAAGGTTAGCGGGAGATTTTATCAGGATTGACAAAACCGAAAAAGATTTGTATAAAGCTATTGATAAAGTCAAGGACCATTTGGAGGAAATAATAATAAAACATAAGGAGAAGTTAATAGACAAGAAAAGAAGAGCGGCTCAATAATCATAATCAATCACGATTTAGCGTCAACCAAATAACAGGCGGCGGATAGCAAGTTGATTAGCTGTTTTTGCCGCCTGTTATCCGTTTTTATTTATGAAATTATTTACTAAAATATTCGGAGATCCGAACGAAAAAGTCATAAAATCGCTGCGGCCGATTGTTGATGAGATTAACGGGCTGGAAGACAGGTTTAAGAAAATGAGCGATGAGGAGTTAAAAGGAATGACAATGGAATTCAGGGACAGATTGGGCGTTTCAGGCTCCGGAACCGGAGAAAACGCCAAAAGTTCCAAATTGGACGAATTGTTGCCGGAGGCGTTTGCCGTTGTCAGGGAGGCGGCAAAAAGGGTTTTGGGGCAAAGGCACTACGATGTGCAGTTGATTGGCGGCATTGTTTTGCATCGCGGACAAATCGGCGAAATGAGGACCGGCGAAGGAAAAACTTTGGTGGCGACTCTTCCTTTGTATTTAAACGCCCTTGAAGGCAGGGGCGCGCACCTGGTAACGGTTAACGATTACTTATCCCGCGTGGGCGCCGGCTGGATGGCTCCTGTTTATCACGCGCTCGGATTGACAACCGGCGTTATCATACATAACGCGGCCCTGCGGTACGACCCGGAGTATGTTGACGACGCCCAATACGATAAGCGGTTAAAGCATTTTAGGCCGGTTTCAAGGCGGGAAGCGTACGAGTGCGACATCACTTACGGCACAAACAATGAATACGGCTTTGATTATCTGCGCGACAATATGGCGCCTTCGCTTGAACAAACGGTTCAGCGCGCTTTGAATTTCGCCATTGTTGACGAAGTTGACTCCATTTTGATTGATGAGGCGCGAACTCCGCTTATAATTTCCGCGCCGGCCGAGGAGTCAACCGATAAATATTTTAAATTCGCGCGATTGGTTGAACGATTGGTTGAAAATGAAGATTATAACGTTGATGAAAAAATGCGCGCCGCGACTTTAACCGAATCCGGCATCGCCAAGATGGAAAAATGGCTGGGAGTGGACAATATTTACACTGCCGGCGGAGTGCGCGAAGTCCATCATATTGAGCAGGCGCTGAAAGCGAGAGTGTTGTTCCAAAAAGACAAGGACTATGTCGTAAAAGACGGCGAGGTGATAATTGTTGACGAATTTACCGGAAGGATGATGCAGGGACGGCGTTATTCCGACGGATTGCACCAGGCCATAGAAGCCAAAGAAGGGGTAAAAGTTCAGAAAGAATCGCAAACATTGGCAACTATCACGTTTCAAAATTATTTCAGAATGTACAACAAGCTGGCCGGTATGACCGGCACGGCTTTAACGGAGGCGGAAGAGTTTTACAAAATTTACAATCTGGAAACCGTAGTCGTGCCGACAAACAAGCCGATGATAAGGGAGGACCTTAACGACCTGATTTACAGAACCGAACAAGGAAAATATAAGGCCCTGATAAAGGAAGTGAAAAAAAGAAACGAAAAAGGGCAACCTGTTTTAATCGGCACCATTTCCATTGAAAAAAACGAGTTATTGGCGGATATGATGGAAAGAGAAGGGTTGCGTCCGCAAGTTTTAAACGCGAAAAACCACTTGAAAGAAGCGCAGATTATCGCGAACGCCGGAAAAGTCGGCGCCGTCACCATAGCCACGAATATGGCGGGCCGCGGCGTTGATATTATGTTGGGAGGCGTTGAACCCCCTTACGCCGAGGCTTCGGAGGGCGGCTCCCCCGCGGAAAGCGAAGAGCATAAAAAATGGAGAGAGGAGCGCCAGAAGGTGATAGATTTGGGCGGTTTGCACGTAATCGGGACGGAGCGGCACGAGTCAAGAAGAATAGACAACCAGCTCCGCGGCCGCGCCGGCCGCCAAGGCGATCCCGGGTCTTCGCGGTTTTACGTGTCATGCGAGGACGATTTGATGAGAATATTCGGCGGTGATAAAATGAAAGCCATTATGAGCACGTTGAAGCTTCCGGAGGATACGCCGATTGAAAATAAGATTATTTCCCGTTCAATAGAGCAGGCGCAGAAAAAGGTTGAGGGAAACAATTTTGACATCAGAAAACACTTGGTTGAGTATGACGATGTGCTGAACAAACACAGAGAAGCGATATACAGAAAACGCAGGGAAATTTTGGAAATCGCGGAAGGAGCGCGGAGCGCGGAGACGGATTCCGGCGGCGGCCAAAACTCCGAGCGAGCCGGAGGCCGCGAACCGAAAGCCGAAAACTCCTTGTCCGATATTATTCTCGGAATGATTGAAAACGAAATTGAACAAGTGGTCGGCTTCCATACCGCCGGCGAAAGAATTTCAGACTGGAACTTGAATGAAATCAGGGAGGTGGCGTCAACGATTTTTCCCGTTTCCGAAAAACTGAAAAACGATTTAAAGGATGTTATGAAGGACGGCGAGAAGCTGGACAGGGCGAAAGCGAGGACCGCGATTATTGAATACTTGGAATCCGCCGCCAAGGACAATTACGCCAAAATAACGGAAAAAGCGAAAGAAGCGGGGCTTGATTGGCGAGAAATTGAAAAATCAATTTTAATCCGCTCCATTGACACTCTTTGGGTGGAGCACTTGGAGGCAATGGCTTCTTTGAGGCAGGGTATCGGTTTGCGCGGTTACGGCCAGAGGGACCCGTTGATTGAATACAAAAAAGAGGCCTACGGGCTTTATAACGAATTGAATAATTTAATCCAAAAAGAGGTGGTTTACAGCATTTTTAAAGTCGGGCAAATTCAAGAAATAATAGCCCCCAATTTATCGGACATGGCGAAAGAATTCAGCGCGCCGGCGAAAGAGATGGGTAACGGCAATACTTCTTTCTCCGGCTTTAAAGGGGCGGAAGCGAACAACGTTTCCGCCGCCGAAGGAAACGGGAGGCGAGAAACGGGGAGCGGTACGGATTTGGTAAGGGAAAAAATAAAAAACGCCGAAGGAAACAAGGTCGGACGCAACGAGCCTTGCCCTTGCGGGGCGAAAAAGGAAAACGGAACGCCGATAAAATTCAAGCATTGCCACGGAAAATAATTAAAATTTACGGACATTAACAATAAAACCAAAAACAAAGGAGGAAGAGATGAAGAAAAAAATTGAAGAAGGGAAAGGAAAAGAGGTTGTTTATTTGCTCGGAGTTACCAAAACCGCCGGGCTGAACCGGAGCGCCAAAGCCATACATTTCGCGGTCAGGGCGCACGGAGACAGAATGAGGGATGACCGGAAAACAAGAACCTATGAACACCCGATAAGGGTGGGCAGAATGGTTCGCAATCTGGGAACGCCGCTGAAGCAAGTACTGGCCGACGACATAACTCTGTGCGCGTCTTTCCTGCACGACACCAACGAAGACGAAGGTGTCACTCTTGAGAAAATAAAAGAAAAATTCGGCGATGAAGTCGCCCATCTTGTCAGTTTGCTTACCAAGAAAAAGGGAATGTCGTTGGATGAATATTACAGGAGGGTTGCCAGCGACGCGCGCGCCGTCTTTATCAAGGCCGTTGATCGGGTGTGCAATATTGACGACGCGGTTGATGTTTTTGACGAGAAGAGGCTGGTAAAATACGTTGAGGAAACGGAAAAATATGTTTTGCCGATGATGAAGGCGGCAAGGGAAGAACACCTGGAGTACAGCGATCCCTTAATCGTCCTCAGGGATTATATCAAGGGAATATTGCGCTCCGCCAAAAAGATTATCAGTCTTTATGAAAAAAACAGAGAACTGGAAAAAAAATTATCAAAAAAAAGGACCGGAAAGGTTAAGGCCTGAATTTTCAGGCCTTTTTTTATTGTTTGTTTGGCCAAAACCGAAAAGCCCTTGCATTTTATATTGATTTGCCCTAAAATATAATCAGTTAAATAATCCAATGTTGATAAGTGATGCCCGGAGAGGTGTTTTTGTTTTATGCCGGACAATATATTAACAAAATTATTCAGGCCGGGGGCGCGCGGAAAGGCGCGCTGGGTTTTTGCCGCCATTGTCTTGCTTTCTTTGGCCGCCGGTTTGATTGACGCGGGCGCGTATTATAACAAAGGGGCCGATTGGCTGGCCGCCAAAACGAACAATATCGTAAAACTGCCCCATACCAAGGAAGTTGATTTTCGGCTCGGCTTGGATTTGCAAGGCGGTTCGCATTTGGTGTATAAGGCGGAAGTGAAGGATATTAAGCCCGATGACAGAGACGACGCGGTTGAAGGAGTGCGCGACGTGATTGAACGCCGGGTTAACGTGTTCGGAGTTTCCGAGCCGGTCGTGCAAACATCAAAAAGCGGCGACGAATATCGGGTAATAGTTGAATTGGCCGGAATTAAAGACGTGAGCGAGGCCATAAAAATGATCGGTGAAACTCCGCTTTTGGAATTCAAAGAGCGTAATACCGAGGCCGGACGGCTAACGGACGAGGAGCGCGCGCGGATGGAAAAATACAACAATAACGCGGAAGAGCGCGCCGCGGAGGTTTTGGGCAAAGTGATGTCCGGCGGTGATTTCGCCGTTTTGGCGCGGAAATTTTCCGAAGACGAGGCGACCAAAGAGCGGGGCGGCGATCTCGGATGGATAACGGAAAAGGACAATCCGCGAATTTTTTCCTTGGTAAAAGATTTGAAAGTGGGCAAAACTTCCACCGAGTTGCATTTGGGAGACCGCGGTTATGAAATCGTGAAATTGGAAGATAAGCGAGTTAAGAAAAATCCGTTCACGAACAAAGAAGAGAAGGAAGTGAAAGCGTCCCATTTATTGTTATGTTATAACGGAATTGACGGGTGCGAAAGCGGTTTAAGCAAGGAGGAGGCCTTAAACAAAATTAACGAAATAAAAAAACAAGCTACGCCGGACAACTTCGCGGATTTGGCCAAGAAATATTCAACCGGCCCGAGCGCGCCGAACGGCGGCGATTTGGGATGGTTCGGCAAGGGCGCGATGGTCAAGCCGTTTGAGGAAGCCGTTTTTTCGCAAAAAACGGGGACAATTTCGGGTCCGGTAGAGACGCGATTCGGTTACCACCTGATCTACAAGCAAGGAGAAAGGCCGCAAGAAGAGTATAAGGTGGGTTATATTTTGATAAAAACAATGAAGGAGGAAGACGTAACCGGGCCGCGAGACGAGTGGAAAAACACGGAATTGACGGGTAAAAACTTAAAAAGGGCGAGAGTGGAATTCAATCCCAACGACAATATGCCGGAAGTGGCCTTGGAATTTGACAGTGAAGGAACCAAGCTTTTCGCGGAAATCACGGAGCGAAACGTCGGGAAGCCGGTAGCCATATATTTGGACAATTATCCGATTAGCGTTCCGACCGTCAACGAGAAAATTACGGGAGGCAAGGCGGTTATTTCCGGCAATTTCAACATTAAAGAAGCGAAGCTCTTGGCGCAGCGGTTGAACGCCGGCGCTTTGCCCGTTCCCATCACTTTAATCAACCAACAGACGGTGGGCGCGAGCCTGGGGCATAAGTCGGTCGCCAACAGCTTGGAGGCCGGAGTCATAGGATTGATTTTGGTGGCGTTATTTATGATTCTGTATTATCGTTTGCCCGGAGTTTTGGCGGTGTTTTCTTTGATAATTTACGGATTGTCGGTTTTGGCGTTGTTTAAATTATGGCCGGTAACCTTAACCTTGGCCGGCGTCGCCGGATTTGTGCTGTCCATCGGTATGGCGGTTGACGCCAATGTGCTTATTTTTGAAAGAATAAAAGAGGAGCTAAAATCGGGCAAGCCGCTGGACTTGGCGATTGACGAAGGGTTCAGGCGGGCATGGCCGTCAATTCGCGACGGCAATGTGTCCACGTTGATTACGTGTTTTATTTTAATTCAGTTTTCCACCAGCATAGTAAAGGGATTTGCCGTTACTTTAAGTTTGGGTATCGTTATTTCCATGTTCTCCGCCATTGTGATAACCAGGAATTTCTTTAATTTGATCAGCGGTCCGTGGCTGGAGAAAAGAAAGTGGCTAATGGGAGTTAAAAAATAATTTTCCGAAATCAATGAATTTCACGGCGAACGCGACAAATTGACTAAACATGAACATTATTCGCGATATTCGTTGTAAAATTCGTTGACGCGTCGGGAGTGTAAAGTGATATTTATGTATAATATTATACAGAAAAGAAAAATATGGCTGTCATTATCGGGACTATTGGTGGCGGCGTCCGTTATTCTTTTAGTCGCGTTCGGGCTTAATTTCGGCATTGATTTTACCGGCGGCGGCTTGATGGAGATTAAGTTTTTGGGCGCGAAACCAACCACGGAGGAAGTCAAAACGGCTTTAGCCGACTTGGATTTAAAAAGTTTAACCGTCCAACCGGCCGGCGAGGACGGCATGCTTTTGCGTTTTCAGGACATTTCAGAAGAGGAGCACCAAGAAATATTAAAAAGAATTTCAGGCCTGCAATCAAAGAATGGCTCAACCGAGGCCGGACAAGACGGCCGGGAGCCGCGTATTGACGAATTGCGTTTTGACTCCGTCGGGCCGTCAATCGGCGAAGAGCTGAAGCGAAAATCCGTTTACGCCATATTCTTTGTTTTAATCGCCATTGTTCTGTACATCGCCTGGGCGTTCAGAAAAGTGTCAAAGCCGATTGTGTCATGGAAATACGGCGTGGTCGCCATTATCACTTTATTCCATGATGTCTTGATTACCATCGGCGTGTTCGTGATTTTGGGCAAATTTTTCGGCATGGAAGTCAATACGCCCTTCGTGGCGGCCATTTTAACGGTAATCGGCTACAGCGTAAACGATACGATTGTGGTTTTTGATCGTATTCGCGAAAATCTGCCGAAAAGCGAAGAAGATTTTGAAAGTACCATCAATACAAGCGTAAACCAAACCGTTACCCGTTCAATAAACACTTCCGCGACAACCTTGGCCGTTCTGCTTTCAATCGTATTATTCGGCGGCCACACGATTCAACCTTTCGCCCTGGCATTGTCAATCGGCGTGTTTGTCGGCACCTATTCTTCAATATTTCTGGCCTCGCCTTTATTGGTGGTTTGGGAGAAATGGAAGAGTTGACGGCTTGTGAAACAAAAATTTACGGAGCTTCAATCAACCGCGGTTCAGAGGCCGTGGTTGTTTTATGAAATTTTGACAAAAATCCTTGTTTTAATGTAAACTAATAAGGTAGTATAGTTTTTATATGAGGCAATCGGAGTTATTCACCAAAACAACAAAAGAAGTGCCAAAGGATGAAACAAGTTTTAACGCCCGGGCTTTAATCAGGGGCGGCTTTATTGATAAAGTGGCGGCGGGGATTTATACTTTTTTGCCTTTGGGGCACCGCGTCCACGAAAAAATAAAAAACATAATCCGCGAGGAAATGAACGCGATTGGCGGACAGGAAATTTTTATGCCGGCTTTGGTTCCGAAGGATGTGTGGGCGGCGACTGATCGTTGGGACAGTTTTGACGTGTTGTTTAAGTTGGCCGGAGCGGACAAAAGGGAATACGCGCTGGGCGCGACGCATGAGGAGGTTGTCACGCCTTTGCTCAAGAAGTATGTGCTTTCATACAAGGATTTGCCCAAGTTTGTTTACCAGATACAGACCAAGTTCAGAAATGAATTGCGGGCCAAGGCCGGACTCTTGCGCGGAAGAGAGTTTTCCATGAAGGATTTATACTCGTTTCACGCGAACGAAGAAGATTTGGGCGAGTATTATAAGCTGGCGCAAAAAGCGTATTTTAAAATTTTTGAGCGTTGCGGCCTGCTGGATTTAACGTATTTAACATTCGCCTCTGGCGGGTCATTCTCCAAGTATTCCCATGAGTTTCAGACATTATCCGAGAATGGCGAGGACTTGATTCATATTTGCGACAACTGCGATATCGCCGTCAACAAAGAAATAATTGACGAACAGAGGGCTTGCCCGTCATGCGGAAACAAGAAGCTGCGCGAGGAGAAGGCGATTGAGGTGGGGAATATTTTCAAATTAGGCAATCGTTTTTCCAAGGATTTCGGTTTCCGGTACACTGACGAAAACGGAGATAAAAAAGACGTGATTATGGGTTGTTACGGCATCGGCCCTTCAAGGGTTATGGGGACGGTTGTTGAGACGCATAATGATGATCGCGGCATTATTTGGCCGGAGGAGATATCTCCGTTCCGCGTTCATCTCATAGGGCTTAAAACTCAGAATTCAAAATTAAACGCCGACGATATTTACAATGAGTTGCTGGAAGCCGGCGTTGAAGTGTTGTATGACGACAGGGAAGTCGGCGCGGGAGAAAAATTCGCCGACGCGGATTTAATCGGCTGTCCCGTCAGAATCGTGGTCAGCGAGAGGACACTGAAAAAGAATTCGGTTGAGATGAAAAGAAGGGACGGCGATGACGCGGAGTTGGTCGGGGTTGACGAGATAACAAGCAAAATCTCCGATTTTTAAATTATAATTCGTGATTTTATATTTTTAATTCGTAATTTTTAATTCAAATATTGTGTTTAGCAAATTACTGGGAAAATTCAGCAAAGATTTGGCCATTGATTTGGGCACGACGTCCACGTTGGTGTACACCCAAGATAAAGGCATTATCATTAACGAGCCGTCCGTTGTGGCCGTCAATACGCGCACTGACGAAATTTTGGCCGTGGGGGAGGAGGCGAAAAAAATGGTCGGCAAAACGCCGGCGCATATTCAGGCCGTTAAGCCGCTGGTTGACGGTGTAATATCCGATTTTGAGGTAACGGAAAAAATGCTTAAATATTTTATTGACAAGGCGCATTCCGAAAGCTTTACCTTAGCTCCGCGTCCGCGCGTCGTGGTCGGTGTTCCCCTGGATATCACCGAAGTGGAAAGAAAGGCGGTTGAAGACGCGGCCAAATCCGCCGGCGCCCGCGAGGTTTTTCTGATTGAAGAATCCATGGCGGCGGCCATCGGCACCCGCTTGCCCGTAACCGAAGCGACCGCCACCATGATCGTTGATATCGGCGGCGGCACGACCGAGATTTCCGTCATATCGCTCGGCGGGGCCGTTACATGGAAAACCATGCGATTGGCCGGCAACGAATTGGACGGCAATATCGTCCAATACGTGAGAGACGAGTTCAATATTTTAATCGGAGAGCAGGTGGCCGAAAACATAAAATTGAAAATCGGTTCGGCGACACCGTTAAAAGAAATGATGGAGATGGAAGCGCGCGGCCGGGACTTGATTAACGGACTGCCCAAACAAGTGGTGATTAACAGCGGCCAAATAAGGGAAGCGATGGCGAGGACCGTGGAGAAAATCGTTGAAAACATCAAAACAACGCTTGAAACGACACCACCCGAGCTGGTGTCCGATATTTACGAGCACGGCATCACTTTGACGGGCGGCGGTTCTTTGCTCCGCGGGTTGGACAAGGAAATAGCGCAAGCGACCAAGATTCCGGTTCGCGCGGCCGAGGATCCCCTGACTTGCGTCGTAAGAGGAGCGGGAATATTGCTTTCCGATATGGAGTTATTGGAGAAAGTGGTTTCTCCGGGGACGGAAGAATTATAGATAATTTCCCGTTGTTTGATTTTTCGCCCTCGGCAAATAACCCAGCTCAATAATGAATGTCAAATTTTTATCTCGCAATCAGTAGTCGGAAATTTTGCCGGAAACCAGGAATTATAATTTAGAGATTTGTCATATGTTTACGGCGTTAATTCCATATGTTGAGTCATAATAACAGAAATTATGTCAGGGTGACGGCAACCGTTGTGTTGCTTATTTTTTTGCATTTCACGAAAATTTCGGCCCCGGCGGAAGCGATTATCGCCAAAGCGCTAAGTCCGGTGTTGTCCTCCTTTTATTCCGCCGGTTCTTATCTGCGCGCCGCCTACGGCAATCAAACGGCCGCGAGTGATTTGTCCGACGAAGTAAAGCGATTAAACAACGAAGTAAAACGGCTAACGATAGAGAACGGTCGGTTAAAATCCGTGGAAGAAGAGAATCGGATTTTGCGCGAATACTTGAAATTTTCAAAAGAAAACAAGTCAAATTTTGTTTTGGCGAACATAGTCGCTCACAGGGGACTGAACCCCGACAGCTTAAACCAAGGCGTAATTATTGATAAAGGCGAGCGAGACGGCGTGAAAGACGGAGCGGCCGTTATAAGCGAAGGCGCCATTATAGGCAAAGTTGTCGCCTCCAAAGACAGCATATCGGAGATTTGCCTGATTACGGCCGAGGGGTGTAAATTGGCCGCCGCCATTCAAAACACGGATAAAACTTCCGGTATAATCAAGGGGGATATGGGCCTTACGATAAAGATGGAGTTTATTCCTCAAACCGACGAGATTAAAGTCGGCGACACGGTTGTCACCTCCGGACTGGAAGAAAATATTCCGCGCGGGCTGGTTATAGGGAAAGTCGTCAAGGTTAACAAGGAGAACAATGAGTTATGGCAAAGCGCGACAATAGAGCCTCTTGTCAAATTGGACGAATTGATTATCGTGTCGGTGTTAATTAATTAGAAATTTTATATGTACCGCAAAACAATCACCAATACGTTTTTGATTATCGCCTTGTCCGCCGTTCAGCTTTCTTTTATATCTTCCTTGCCGGGATATTTAAATGACTTAAATTTAATTTTGGTGGTTTTGGTTTTTGTCTTGGGGCTGGGCGGACTGAATCAGGCCTTGTGGTGGGCCGTGGGCGCCGGAGTTTTGCTGGATATTTTTTCCTTTTATCCTTTTGGCGTTTTTTTAATCGGCTTGAGCTTGTCCGTTATGGCCGTTAATTTATTATTAACCAATTTTTTCACCAACAGGTCGCTTTATTCGTTCTTCGGCTTAACGATTTTTTTTACCTTGTTTTATAATCTCATATTGAACACATTTTTTTATTTTTTATCGCCGGTCGGCGCGGAAACGGCCTTGTTCGTTTTTGACGTGAAATTTTGGACGAATCTGTTTGCTCGCGTCGCCGTAAACATGGCCGCCGCGCTAATCGTTTTTTATATAGTCAACTTTGCCGGCAATAAATTGAAGCCGGCATTTCTGGAAAAACAAGGAATTAAAAACCAAAGACCGAAAATAAGCGTTTGAATACGCTAACGAATAATCTTTCGGTTTCAACGCGTTTGTTTTTTGTTTTTTTGTATTTATTATGCGTCTTCACAAGCGTCACGGGCCAAACAGGGTAACGGATCCTTTCGCCATCAAAAGCGGCGAGTATGAACGCGTGGAAGGGGTTTCTTATCGTCGTATGTGGACCGAGGAAACCTTCGTGTCCGACGGCCGAGGCAGAGAGGTGATAGGCAGGACTTTTAATTTGTCCAAGGTTCCTTTCATTTTACGCGTCCTGTTGTTTTTTATGCTGATAATTATCGCGCGCGTCGCTTGGCTGCAAATAGTCAAAGGAGATTATTATTACTCAATGGCCGAAGGGAATCGGATTCGCTCGCAGAGAATAGAGGCCAAAAGAGGAATAATTTACGACAGAAATCGCCGCCCCTTATCCAGAAATACGGCTAATTTTTTGTTGTATTTCGTGCCCATAGATTTGCCGTCGGAGAGCGACAAGCTGGATGAGATTATCGGCGAGGTCAGCCGAATTTTGGGCGACAAAACAAAAGATGATATTAAAAAAATTTTAAAAAAGGTTGATATTAAAACGCTTGAAGCTTACCAGCCATTGTTTATCGCCGATAACATTGAATACGACAAAGCGATGCTTTTGTATTTGAAATCGGATAAATGGCCCGGGGTTGTTTTGACCGACAAGCCAAGGCGCGCGTATGATCTGTCTTGCTCCGCCGGCGAGAAATCTTGCGTTTTTTCGCTGTCCCACATATTGGGGTACACCGGAAAAATCAGCCCCAAGGAGCTGGAGGAATTCGGTCCGGAATATTCGCCCATTGATTATGTCGGCAAAATGGGAATTGAATATTTTTGGGAAGCGGACTTAAGGGGCGTGAACGGGAAAAAACAGATTGAGTTTGACGCTTTGGGAAGGGAAAAGAAAATCATAAACGAACAAAAAGCGAAGGACGGGCATAATCTTGTTCTGTCCATTGACACGGAGCTGCAAAAAAAATTGGAAGAGGCGATGGCGGCCGAGTTGAAAAAAATAAAACTGAACAAAGGAGCGGCCATAGTGATGGATCCGAATAACGGAGAGGTATTGGCTTTGGTGAGCTTGCCCGCGTATGACAATAATATTTTCGCGCGCGGGATAACGGCCAAGGAGTACGGCGAGCTTATCGGCCGTTCCGACAATCCGTTGTTTAACAGGAGTATAAGCGGAGAATATCCTTCCGGATCAACCATAAAACCGGTTATCGCCGCGGCCGCGTTGGAAGAAGGGATTATCAACGAAAACACCACTTTTTTAAGCGTGGGCGGGCTGCGAATCGGCCAGTGGTTTTTTCCGGACTGGAAGGCGGGAGGACACGGCAGAACCTCCGTAAGAAAGGCGATCGCCGATTCGGTCAATACCTTTTTTTATTATATCGGAGGAGGATATAACGATTTCAAGGGTTTGGGAGTTGACAGGATAGTGAAGTACGGAAAATTATTCGGACTCGGTTCTCAAACGGGAATAGATTTGGCCGGGGAAGCGAACGGATTTCTGCCGACCAAAGAATGGAAGAAAAAAGTAAAGGGAGAGCGATGGTATATCGGAGATACGTACCATTTGGCAATCGGGCAGGGGGATATTTTGGTCACGCCTTTGCAGATAGCGGCGTTTACCTCCGTTTTCGCCAATGGCGGTAAATTGTACAGGCCGCATTTGGTGAAAGAGATTTTGTCAAGCAACGACCGCTTGATCAGGAGCGTGGAAACCGTTCCAGTCAGGGACAATTTTATCAGCGACCATAACATAAAAATTGTTCGCGAGGGAATGAGACGAACGGTAACCGGCGGAAGCGCCAGAAGTTTGAGTAATTTGCCGGTAGCGGCCGCCGGCAAGACGGGGACGGCGCAGTGGTCTTCCAAGAAAAGCCCGCACGCGCTGTTTACCGGTTTCGCGCCTTACGATAACCCGGAAATTGTCATTACTGTTTTGATTGAAGAGGGCGGAGAGGGGAGTTCGGTGGCCGTGCCGATCGCCAAGGAGGTGATGGCGTGGTATTTCGGGAATCGCGAATAAGAAAACCGGCGAGCCAACGAATTTAACCGTACGCATATTTACGGAAAACGTTTATTGCGGCGTTTGCGCCGAATTCCTTGATTCGTCGGGAAAAAATTTATGGAAAAATCAGGATTTATTTTAATAAACAAACCGGTGGGGCCGACCTCGCACGATATTGTTGACGCCTTGCGAAGAATTACCGGTATCAGAAAGATAGGCCATGCCGGCACGCTGGATCCGTTCGCTTCCGGGCTTTTGATTTTGGGGGTGGGGCGGGAGGCCACGAAAAAGCTGTCGGTATTTTTGCGCCAAGACAAAGAGTACATAGCCAAGGTCAGGCTGGGAGCAATCTCAACCACCTGCGACAGGGACGGAGAAATAAGATTAACGCGAAACCCGAAAACGCCGGCGCGCGAAGACATTGAAAAGGTCGTCAAAAAATTTATCGGCGAAATAAAACAAGTTCCGCCGGCATTTTCAGCCAAAAAAGTGAAAGGGAAAAAGCTTTATGAATTGGCGCGATCCGGAGTGGAAATCAAATTAAAGCCGGTCTCATTGGTTGTCCGCGATATTGAAGTATTGAATTACGATTGGCCGTTTCTGGATATAAAAGTTCAATGCTCCTCCGGCACTTATATTCGTTCTTTGGCGCGCGATATCGGAGAGGATTTGGGTTGCGGCGGATACCTGGAAGAGCTCTGCCGGACAAAAATAGGCGGATTATCTTTGGATGACGCGCTTGAAATATCCCGCTTAAATTCGCGAAACTGGCGGGAGTTTTTGATGCCCGCCGGCCGCGAAGCCCCTATTTCGTGATTTTTCCTCCGTATGTCGCCCCGTTTGCCCTTATTTTAAAGCGTTTAGCACTCTCTTGACAAGAGTGCTAATTATAGTATAATGATATTACAGTGATATTACTATGAACAGTATTATGGATAATAGGAAAAAATTAATTCTAAACACCATTATAAAAGAGCATATCAAGACAGGAGCGCCCGTGGGGTCGGGAGTCTTGGTGGATAAGTATAAACTTAATATTTCTCCGGCAACGGTCAGAAATGAAATGGCCAATTTAGAAGAAGAGGGGTATATCGCGCAGCCGCACACTTCCGCCGGCAGGATTCCCACCGAGAAAGCGTATAATTTACACTTAAAGAATCTTAAAGAAAAGAAATTGCCGGCATCCGAGGTCGCCAATTTTGAAAGCATATTAAAAAGGAAAGATGAAATAAATTTTAAGCGGGCGGCGAAGGAAATGGCGAGATTTTCCGGAAACGCGATTTTCTGGGCGTTCCATAAGCATAACCTGTACTATACCGGAATTTCCAATCTGTTGTCGCAGCC
>JALUVW010000036.1 GCA_027020105.1 Candidatus Falkowiibacteriota bacterium | reverse complement strand
GTCTGCTTGCTGATATTAACAAGTATTCCGATTGCCGCCAAAGCGGCGAGCATTGCCGAACCGCCGTAACTGACGAACGGCAAAGGCACTCCGGTCATCGGCATTAAATTTATCATTCCGCCGATATTTATCATCGCCTGCATAACCAGCCAAGTAACAATGCCGATTGCCAAGATTCTGCCGAAATTATCAGGCGCGTATTTTGCTATTAAATATCCGCGATAAAACAAATATATAAACAATAATACCAATAACGAGCTGAAAATCAAGCCGGTTTCTTCGCCGATGATGGAAAATATGGCGTCTCCCTGCACTTCCGGCAAATACATATATTTTTGCCGGCTCGCCCCCAGTCCCCGTCCGAATATTCCGCCCGCGCCGACCGCTATTAAAGATTGGTTTACTTGATAGCAAATATCACGCGCGCTAAAATTCGGATCCAAAAAACATTTAAACCTGTCCGCTTGATACGGCCTAACCGCGACCAATGACGCCAATCCGATTATGCCGATTAAAACTATGGCTGTAATATGCCTGATTTTGCCTCCTCCCACAAAATACACGATTAAAGAAGTGGCGGTGATAATAGCCAGTGTCCCCACGTCCGGCTGCATTATCATTAAAAAGCCGATGATGCCCAAAACAACGACGAACGGCCCTATTCCTTGTGAAATATCGCCTAATTTTTTTCCCCTGCTTTCAAGCCAAGCCGCCAAATAAAGAAGAAACGAAATTTTCACGAACTCGGACGGCTGGAGTGAAAAGCCGAAAATCTCTATCCAGCTGCGCGCTTTGCCGTAAGTGGCGCTAATGCCGGGAATAAAAACCAAAAGCAGCAGAAAAATTGAAAAAAACAAAAACCAAATCGCGTATTTTCTCCACCGATGATAATCAACTCGCGAAAAAAACCAAAAAGCGGCCATTCCCAGCGCCACTCCGAGCAATTGATGCTTAATAAAATAATAACTGTCTTGGTATTTGGCGTAAGCGACCGCGTTGGTGGCGCTGGAAAGCATTACCAGGCCGAAAACGACAATAATGCCCACGGCAATGATTAGGTTCTTGTCCGGCTCATGTTCACCTGTTCTGGAACGGAGTAGTTTGTTTACGATTTGTTTCAGAGAAGACATTAAAAAAATTTCTAATTTCTAATTAACCTAATTTCTAATAAAATGACTAATTTCTAATTTTAAATGTCAAGAAAACTTTGGAAATTTGACATTAAACATTTAAAATTTTATTAGGAATTAGAAATTAGGTGAATTAGGAATTTATTAAGGGTGAATTGCAAAATTATGATTCTGATATTCTTAAAATTCCTCAATCCCCAATATCCGCGGTGGCCTATTAGAATGTCTTATCCAATAAAAACACAACCAGCCCGATGGCCGCGCTGACGCCGGCGATGAGCCAAGCGCGCATTACTATTTTCGGCTCGCTCCAGCCCTTGGCCTCAAAATGATGGTGTATGGGCGACGACAAAAAAACTTTTTTCCCGCGCCTTAATTTTTTTGAAGACACTTGAATAATTACCGATAACGACTCAATTACGAAAATAAAGCCGATTAAAGGCAAAATCAAAACCGTGTTGGTGAGCATGGCGATTACGCCCAGGGTTACCCCCAGGCTCATTGAGCCGGTGTCGCCCATAAAAAATCTGGCCGGATTGATATTAAACCATAAAAAAGCGAGCAAAGCGCCCGCTATGACGCCGCAAAAAGCGGCCAAATCGTATTTCCCCAGGGTGAAAGCGATTACCCCGTAAGCGCCGAAAGCGATAAGCAGGGTTCCGCCCGCCAACCCGTCAAGCCCGTCAGTTTCGTTAACCGAAAAAGCCGTGGCCACGATTACCAAAATAAAAATCAATATATACAGCCATCCTATTTCAACGCTTCCCCAAAAAGGAATATGCAGCAAATCCCATCCCAGCTTTGAGTAAAACCACCAAGCGCCCACCAAGGCGATTGCCGTATAAATCAACAATCTGTGCTTCACCTTCAATCCTCCCCCGCCAAAGCTCCCTTTGCCCCGCACGTCATACCAGTCGTCAACAAGCCCGACCAGCGCCGTCGCCACCAACGCGCCCAAAGGGAGCAAGGTCTCCCCTCTTGACAGGAAATTCAAATTCTTGAATATCTCCCAGGGCAAAAATTCGGATAAATAAAAAAACAGTAAACTGAAAACCAGAACGGTGCCCCACACCAGAACTCCCCCCATCGTCGGAGTGCCCGTTTTATGCTCATGCATTTTCGTGAAAACGGGAGTTGATCCGTTATTTCTGATTTTCTTCCCCAACTTGTATTTATACAAAAAATGAGTCAGGCCCGGCGTCCATGCCATGGTAAAAACAAAAGACAGAGTGGTTAAGAAAAGGATTTTAACGATATAGAAATCGGTCATAAACATAATGCGAAGCCGCGAACGCGCGCGAATTCCGCGAATACTTAATCGTGCGTTCGTAAAATTCGCGCAATCAGCTTGCGGCTTCCGTTAGTTTCTATCTGTAAAAATTAATTAAATAAACCGAGCTAACGGCCATCAACAAAAATAAATTCACGAGCGTTGCCGCCCCCAGCAATAAATGGGTAAAAAATTTATCCTGTTTGTTCGCGAAAGACGCCAAAACAAAATTTATCACAAAGACAATCAGCCCCGTCAATGGAATAATATAAACCCGCTTAACGCTGCCGATTAAATTGACTCCGAAGTCAACATTATAATGCAGCACGACCAAGTCCTGGCTCACCTTAATGTTGATAACGTAAACAAAAAGCCAATTTAACAGAATTAGCCCGACAATTATTATCAAGTACATCCTAATGTAAAAAAAATCCCATAATCCGAAAGCGTATTCCGTAAATTTTCGCTTGTTTAAATAGAAATAACCCAATAATTTCGTAAACATAAACAATAACCGAGTATAACGCGCCGGCAAACGCGCGAACCATTCGCGTTAAATTCGTTTATGGCGCTCACGGGACCGGTCCGATGCCCGCGTTATGTTTATAATTTTAACATATTTCAGCCAAAACCGAAAGTCCGGCCGAAAATCCTTTCCCCCAATCGTCAAATATGTTATAATAAAAATATCTCCGGTTATATTTCTATTTTCAAGTTTATAATATATTCGTAATTAACAGAACATGTTTACCGAAAAACAAATAAAAAAAATACTGAAAAAAGCCAACATCTTATCGGAAAAGGATTTTGACAAATTAAGCAAAGAAGCGGCCAAACAGAAAAAGAACATAGAAGATTATTTAATAGAAAAGAAAATCATTACCCAATCGGGCCTTTATGAAGAAGCGGCCAAGTATTTTAACGTGCCTTTTGTCAATTTAAAAGAAAGGACAATCAGGAAGGATATATTGTTGAGCATACCGGAGCCGATAGCCATCACCCATAAATTGATCGCATTTGACGCCGACGACAAAGAAATAAAAATAGCCGCTTTGGACCCGGGAGATTTGGAAATTTTTGAGTTCCTGAAGAAAAAAACCGGATTAAGACAAAAAATATTCTTAACCACTCCCGACAGCGTCAAAGAAGCCTTAAAGCAATACCACAAAACGTTAAAAGCCGAGTTTAACTCTTTGGCAAAGAGCGGCTCAACCGTTTCCGCCGACGCGGAAATGAGCGGGAAAAGCGGAGAAGAGGGCCCGATTGACGAACAAGGGCTGAAAAAACTGGCTGAAGATTTGCCCGTGGTGAGGATAGTGAACACGCTTCTTGAATACGCGATATTTGAAGGCGCCAGCGATATTCATATTGAGCCGGAAGAAAAAAAGATTACCGTCCGCTACCGGATAGACGGTATATTGCATAATGTTATGACCTTGCCGAAAAACGTCCAATCCGGAATCGTCGCGCGCATCAAAATACTCTCCAATTTGAAAGTTGACGAACACCGCCTGCCGCAAGACGGCCGCTTTAAAATAACCAATGAAGAGTATAAGGTTTCTTTCAGAGTTTCCATAATACCGACTTTTGACGGTGAAAAAATCGTTATGCGGCTGCTCAACGAAAAAGCGCAAATTTTAACTCTGGAACAGCTCGGCTTTCAGCCAAGCGTTATGAAAACCATTAAAAAAAATATCGCCAAGCCGCATGGAATGATTCTGGTTACCGGTCCGACCGGCTCCGGAAAAACCACCACGCTTTACACAATCTTGAATATCCTTAATACTCCCGAAGTGAACATATCAACGGTTGAAGACCCGATTGAATACCGTATGCCGCGCGTGAACCAAACCCAAATCAACGTTAAAATTAATTTTACTTTCGCGCTCGGCCTGCGCGCCCTCTTGAGGCAGGACCCGGACATTATAATGGTGGGAGAAATACGCGACCAGGAAACCGCCGAAATAGCCGTGCACGCCGCGATGACGGGCCATCTGCTGCTTTCCACTCTTCACACCAATAACGCCGTTACCACTCTGCCTCGGCTGGCGCAAATGAATATTCCCACATTCTTAATCGCCTCCACCACCAATATTATAATCGCCCAAAGATTGGTCAGGAAAATATGCCCCAACTGCATCCAAAGCTTTAATCTGGACAAGCAAGTGATAGAGGAACTGAAAAAACAATTGGATATCGCGCGCATATTGAAAAAATTGGAAAAGAACAAAATCATTTTTGACGCGAAAAAAGGACTGGAAAGCATCCTTTTCTACAAGGGAAAAGGGTGCAAAAAATGCGGCAACACCGGATATAAAGGGCGCATAGGGATTTACGAGGTTATGGAAATCACCAATGAAATATCAGAGCTTATCCTAAGGAACGCTCCCATTAACGCGATAGAAAAACAAAACGAAAAAGACGGAATGATTTCCATTATTGAAGACGGATTTATCAAGGCGAAAAACGGCATCACCACCATTGACGAAATTATGAGAGTAACGCAAGAGTAAGATAATAAAATTCCAATTGACCGCCGTGAAAAATTTAGAAGTAAGCAAAATTTGAGTAATTTTTAAAATTTCTAAATTATAATTTCCAATAAAACCGTAATGCTTAATCCTAAAACAACTAAAGCCGGGCATTAAGTATTTTAGCATTGGACATTTATTGGAAATTATAATTTAGAAATTGGAAATTTAAGCTATGTCCGTAAATTTGCCGCGAAAAAAACAAGAACAAAGCGAGAACAAGGGCCGGGAAGCGGAAGTGATGTCGGCCATGGATAAAATTAACGATTTTTTATTGCGCTTTTCGCGGGTGCCGCTAAAAGAAAAACTGGTTTTCGTCCAGCATTTAAGCGTTATGCTTAAAGCCGGCATTTCCTTGTCCGCCGCCCTGAAAACATTGTCCGAGCAAAGCGAAAACAAGCTGTTTCAAAAAATTCTTAAGCAAATTACCGACAAGGTCGTGGGCGGCGTCAGCTTGGCGGAAAGTTTAAAGCCGCACAAAAAAGTCTTCGGCGAGCTTTTTATCAATATGGTTGAATCGGGGGAATTGTCCGGCAAGCTTGAAGAGGTGCTGTCCCAGCTGTACGTCCAGATGAAAAAACACCATCAGCTTGTCTCCAAGGTAAAAGGAGCGTTGACTTATCCGGCGGTAATAATTTTCGCCATGGGCGGCATCGGCATTTTTATGATAGTGGTGGTTGTCCCCAAAATAACCGCGATGTTCAAGGATTTTAACGCCGAACTCCCCCTGCCCACCAAAATATTGATCTCAATAAGCGACGCGATAATCAACAACGGCTTGCTTGCCGCCGCCGGATTTATCCTGTTTGTTTTTGTCGTCATAGAAATTATGCGAACGCGGAAAGGCAAGTATTATTTCCAAACCCTGCTCTTGAAAGCTCCCGTTGTTTCTCCCATTGTCAAAAAAATAAACTTGGCGCGTTTCGCCAGAACCGTAAGCTCGCTTTTAAAAACCGACATAATGATTATTAACACATTCCAAATAACGGCAAATGTCATAGGCAACCTGCATTACCGCGCCGCGCTTAACGAAATGAGCGAAAAAATCAAAAAAGGCGGACAAATCAACGAGGTGGTTAAATCTTATCCGAAGCTGTTCCCGCCGGTTGTCGTTCAAATGATATCCGTGGGAGAGCAAACCGGCCAATTGGACACGATTCTGGAGGAACTGGCGGAATTCTATGAAAACGAAGTTGACCAAATTATGGATAACCTGCCATCCATAATTGAACCTCTTTTAATCTTGGCCTTGGGCGTGGGCGTCGGGGCGATGGCCGTCGCCATTATTATGCCGATGTATTCGCTGACAAGCGCCATTTAACGGTTCATGGCCCGTAACTCATAGTCCGTAACTCGCGCCCGCGCCTTTCGCGTTTGGTTATGGATTATGAGTTATGAGTTATTCTTCGCCTAAAACCAGAAATCAATCCGGCTTCACGTTGGTTGAGGTTCTTGTTTCAATCGCCATTCTTGTGATTTTGGCTTTGGGAATTTTCAGCTTGATACTTCTCTCTCTGCGCGTTACCGCGGACAACAAATATTATGTTGAAGCGATTGAGATTGCCAACCAAAAAATGGAACAAATCCGAAACTTGCCTTATGACGAGGTCGGCGTGCAGGGCGGAATTCCCGGCGGCAACATACCGCAGGTGGAAACAATCAATCGCGAAGGAACGTTCACGGTAAACACTTATATCACTTATTATGACGACCCCTACGACGGCTTGGCCGGAGATGACGCCATTGTGAATGACTACAAAATCGCGACAATAAAAGTCGGTTGGACGGGAAAATTCGGAAACAGGAGCGTTACGGTTTTTTCAAAAATCATCCCCCGCACCGAAGAAACGAACGAAGGATACGGACTTTTAAAAATATCGGTCAACAACGCCAACGCCGAGCCGTTGGCGGGGGCCAATGTTCGGGTCGTAAACAGCGCCCTTTCCGTTGACGTCACCAACCCGACCAACGGCGACGGAATATTATATTTGCCGGCCCTCGCGTCTTTCCAAGGTTATGAAATCACCGTAACAAAAACAGACGAGGAATCCGCCGGAATATATTACGGCACGGATCGGACATACAGCCCTTCCGCCGGCAAGTCCCCCGTTCATCTCAGCGTTACCGAAGGCGATAAAACGGAAGAGAGTTTCACTATTGACAAATTGGCTAATTTGCGAATCAGAACGGTGTCCAATAACCTGCCCGCCAACTGGAGGGTTAACCGGCCGCAAAGCACGAGGGACCAAATAAACGCCAATTTCTCGCTGGACGGATCGGATAATATGTATTTTGTCTGGCAAAGCGACACCGCCACTTCGTCGTATATATACGCGCAAAAATACGATTCTTCGTCGGTTAGGCAATGGACCGACGATTACAAGGTCAGCAATACGAGATTCCAGCGCAATCCGGACATCGCCACGGCCGCGAACGGAAATTCGTTCATTGTCTGGCAGGACAATTCAATCACATTAAAACAAATCACCTATAACGCCCCCGGCAATCTCGCGAAAAAATACGCCTTAAACGACGCCGAAGACGAAGCGCCGGCGCCGCGAAATTTGAAAAAACAGAATTTCCCCTCAATAAAATATCTTATTTACGACGCCATCGGAAATTCAATTTTTAACAAATTAAAAAACAGCGCGAAAAAAATTTATAATAATATTGCCGGCTCGTTGGCGGGCCTGTTCCGCGATAACCTGACGGTTGAATCCGCCAGGGCGGGCGGCTCAATCGTGCAGACCAAAATCGGTTCAATCGTAAACAACGGCAATACCTTGACCGCGACTTTTAACAACCCCCCGACGGAAGGAAATGTTATTATCGCCATCGCCGTCCACAGGAACGCCAATAATTCCTTCAGTCCCCCGACAAACGCCGCCGGCGTGTTTACGGAATCCGCTTATTCAAACAGTTCGTGGTATTTGGATGTTGGGATATGGCACAAGGTCGTCGGCGCCAACGAGCCCTCGCAAGTGTCCATAACGAACGACGGGGACATTGACGGAGGGGTTTTGATGATTATGGAGGTTTCCGGCTTGGACACAAGCGATTTGCTTGATGTTACCTCCACCAATGACGAGACCGGAAGCAACGGTTTGACAGCCTCAACCGGATCAACCGCCCAATCGGAATCCACCGGCTTCGGAGTGGCCGCCGTGGCGTTCGCGGACAATAACTTTAACACCCCGAATTCAAGCAATTGGTCGTCCGGTTCGGGCGATAATTGGATTCACCGGCTATGGCGGGATTGGTGGCAGGGATATGACGGCTCTTTGGCGGTCGCCACCCTGGACATCACTTCGGCCAACGCGCAAAGCGCGGCCTTGACTTTGTCCGGCGGCGGAGCCGAGCAAAGAAACAGCGCCTTGGCCGTGTTCCGGACAAAGGCCCCGAATGACGCCACCGTAAGCGCCATAAATTCACAGACCGCGTCAATGATGATTCCCAGCGCCAACCAATACGTCGGCGGGGCGTTTGTCATTACCGGTGATACCGGCGCGCGCAATGTTACCGGCATCACCATATCCGAGGACGGAACCGTTGACGCGCAAAACAATTTGTCCAACATTAGGCTCTATTACGATCTGGACACGACCGCGCCGTACGATTGCGCCGATGAACAATATGACGCCGGCGTTGACGCGCAATTCGGGGCAGCCGCCGGCTTTAACGGAGCCGACGGCTCGGCGTCGTTTGCCGATAACGTGGAAATATCAACCTCTAAAACACTTTGCGCGTATGTTGTTTTGGATGTTGGAAGCGGCGCCGTGAAAGACGAAACCGTTGAAATTAAAATTAACGATCCCTCAAGCGATGTTACCTTAAACGCCGGCGCCGTCCTGCCCGACACGGCGGTTGAAATCAACGGCTCTACCGTCTTGTTAAAACCGGCGGAATTAAATCAAATACATTACCGCTGGCGCAATGACGACGGCTCGGAAACCACGGCTTCATGGAGAGAGAATCAAGACGAACCCGCGACGGCAACGGTGGATTCCGTCCTGCGCCTGCGTTTTGAAATATCAAACGAAGGCAGCGTTGACTCGTCGGCGACGCAATACAGAGTTGAATACGGAAAAACCTCGTCCGATTGTTCGGGCGTTTCAAGCTGGACGGCCCTGCCTGCCGACTCAAGCAAAGATTGGCGAATCGCGGATTCCGCCAACCTGACGGACGGCGAAGCGACGACGAACATTTTCGGCTTGGTTGACGAAAATACCAACTTTAAAGCGGGTGAAGCGAAAGACGCCGGCAACCAAACATCCGCCATAACGCTCGCTTCCGACGAGTTTACCGAACTGGAATACGCCATTGCCGCGACATCCAACGCGAGCGACGGCAATTACTGCTTTCGCCTGACCAATGCCGGCTCCACGACGGATTTTTACTATACGAAATACCCAGAAATATCCGTTGTCGGAGACGAGAATATTTATATGGTCGCGCTTGACTCAAGCGGAAACGAAGTATGGAGCGTTAAAAAAATAAATTCGGACGGAACAAATACCGACCAAACAAATCCAAAAATAGCCATAACGCGAAACTCCGCGACCACGACCGTTATGTGGCAAGACGCGAGAAACGGCAATATTGACATTTACGCCCAGCTTTTGGACGGCTCCGGCAATAAGCTCTGGGCCAACGACTTGCGTGTTACGGCTTCGTCAACCGACGAACATTCCCCGGCCGTCGCCTTTGATTCAAGCGGCAACATCGTGGTCGCGTGGGTTGACGACGGCGCGAGCGACAAAGAAATATATATGCTGAAATTCAATCAGGCCGGAGCGAACATTTGGGCAAGCCCGAAAAACATTTCAAATTCCTCCGTTGACGACTATTTGCCGAGTCTGGCGATTGACGGTTCCGATAATGTTTATCTGTCGTGGACGGAGGACGTTTCGGGCGTACTGAACGCGCGATTGGCCAAATACGACTCAAACGGAATCAAACAATGGGAAACGCGAGCCAATATATCGTCCCTCGGCAATAATCAATACGATTCAGCCGTCGCCGTTGATAACGCGCTTTCTTTCGCGTATGTTTTATGGACGGATGACCGAAACGGAAATCAAGACGTGTACGCGCAAAAATACGATTTCAACGGCAACGCCCAATGGACGGATGACCTCAAAATTAACATAAACCTGACCGCCAGCGAACAATTAAACGCGGCGGCGGCGGTCAATTCCGCCGGCAAGCCGTTCGCGGCGTGGCAGGACAACCGCGATGATGATTATAATATCTACGCTTCCGGCTTCACCGATCCGGGAACCCCGAGCGGTTACGGCAATGTCCCCATCAGAGTTTGGGGAACGAAAACAATCAGTGAAACTCCGGTCATTTATGAATTTGACCGCGAACTATACACGGACGCCAACGGTTACGCCGATTTATCTTTGGAATGGGACGCCGGCTACAGCATAGAAACGGTCGCCGCCTTAACATCACTGAAAATAATTTATACCGATCCGGTGCAGCCGTTGGGAATACTGCCCGGCGAAACCAAGGAATGGACGGTTTACGTGGAGTAAGAACAAAAAAATGCGAAATATTAAAATTAAAAATTCAAAACGCGAAATTGAAAATTCCGGCTTCACGTTAATGGAGATTCTTGTGGCGATTTCAATTTTTATGGTGGTCGCGATAATGTCGGGAGAGTTTGTCATAATGGGATTCAGGTCAACGACTTTTGAGGCCGAACAAGAAACCGCCGTGCGAAACGCCCGCCGCGGTATGGAAATAATGGTGAAAGAAATAAGGGGCGCCAATAATTCCGAACGCGGCGACTACCCGTTGGCGGCCATGGAAGAGGACAACTTGATTTATTACAGCGACGTTGACGATGACGGCTATATGGAGAAAGTCAGGTATTTTTTGGACGGTTCCCTGTTGAAAAAAGTGGTAACCGAGCCAGGCGCGGACAAAAGTTACGGCGGAGCGGGAGCCACCACGACCATTTCAAGATACGTAACCAATAAAAGTGAGCGAATTTTCACCTACCGCGACAGCAACTACGCCGAAACAAACAATATTAACGATGTGCGGCTTATCAACATCAAGCTTAAAATCAACGTTACCCCGGAGCGCGTTCCGAACGATTACGATATTGAAACCGATGTTAACCTAAGAAATTTAAAAGACAATTTATAAAAATTACTAATTAATCTAATTTCTAATTTCTAATAAAATTTTTAATATCTAATTCAAAAAAGCTAAAAATATTTTATATTATTTAATTTGGCATTTTATTAGAAATTGGGTTAATTAGAAATTAGAAATTATTACTCATGCCCAAATCAACTAAAAAATTAAACCTCAACCAATCCGGAGCTATGCTTATTCTCGCCCTGACGGCCACGGGATTGTTTTTGGCGATTACGCTCGGAGCCGTCGGATTGGCGACACTGCAAAGAAAACTCAACATAAGCAAAGTCGCCCGCGCCCAAGCCATTCATATCGCGGAAGCCGGCGTAAATTATTATCGCTGGGTGCTGTACCATGATAATGAAGAATATTGCAATAAAGAAACGTGCATCGGCCCGCCCGACTACGGGCCATACGGGCCATACGATTACACCGACGCCAGCGGAAAGATTGTCGGCAAATACGAGCTGTACATAACGCCTCCCGCCATAAACGGTTCAACCATCGTGAAAATCAAATCCGTCGGGTGGACCGAGGCGCATCCAAACATAAAGAGAGAAATTGAAGTAAGGGTCGGCATACCTTCTTGGTCAAGTTATTCAACTCTCGCCGACACGGATATCCGTTTCGGCGAGGGAACGGAAGTTTGGGGCGCGATTCATTCCAACGCCGGCATCCGTTTTGACGGTTTGGCGCATAATGTAATCTCATCGTCTCTCTGCGTTTATGACGACCCGGACCATAGCGGCGGCGATGAATTCGCGGTCCATACCCATGTCCCGCCCGTTGATCCGGCGCCGGACTCCAATTGCCCTCCGCAAAACGCTCCCGACAGAGCCGATGTTTTTATGGCCGGCCGCTCCTTTGCCGAGCCGGTTGTCAGTTTTGATCTGCTTGATAATTACCTGAACGAGGCTTTGAATAAAGCGATGGACTCGGGAATGGTTTTAGAAGCGTCGGGCGCCGAAGGGTACCATCTCACTTTAAACAGCGACGACACCGTTGATATCAGGATAGTTACGGCCGTAACGCCTCCGTGCAGTTACTGGTGGTGGAGCTCCGAAACGGAAGGAATCGCCTCGGAAACCGTGTATGATATCGGTTCAAGCACCCCTGCCAACGGCATTATTTTCGTTAAAGACAAAGTATGGATTGACGGCAATATTGACGGCAACCGAGTAACCGTTCTGGCGTTCGCCGAGCCCATAACCGGCGACACCACCGATATAATACTGAACAACGACTTGACTTACACCAATTATGACGGCACCGACGCCATCGGGTTGATTGCGCAAAGAAACATCACGGTCGGCTTTTACAGCGAAGACAATCTGCAAATTGACGCCGCGTTGATAGCCAAAGAGGGCAGAATCGGCAGAAATTACTACTACCCTTTTTGCGGCTCAAATTACGTGAGAGACACGATTACGATAAACGGCTCGCTGGCGACTCGCAACCGTTACGG
>JALUVW010000035.1 GCA_027020105.1 Candidatus Falkowiibacteriota bacterium | reverse complement strand
CTTGGTTATGCTGGCGATGGGCCGTTTCCGGTCGGCGTTTTTGGCGAATATTATTTTATTGTTCCGAATATCCATCACGGCCCCCGCGGCCGCCTTCAAGGCGAAAGGCGCGATCGCCGGTTGGACAGGCTTGTTCCGCTCGGCGGAAATGATGGGCCTGTCTTCGCTTCGCGGCAATCGCGGCGCCACTCGCAGAGCTTGCGGCAATCGCGGCGCGGGAAAATTTTTTATTTGCTCCACGGCTCCCGCGAGCGCGCCCTTATCCGAATCAAGGTACGCCGCGGAAAAAGAAAAAACAACCGCTATGGCGAAAAATGCGGCAAAGAAATGAAAACGGCGGCGCGAACTACCCGCGTTCGGCCTCTTGGCGATAAAGTCGCACTCCGGTTGTTTTGTCCCAAAAAAAGAAAACCTCATTTTGAAATTTCCGAACCATGGTTTACGATATTAAATGTTTAATTTTTTGCAAGCATTAAGCTTTTATTGGAAATTATAATTTATAATTTGGAATTTTAAATTATTCCTTGAATTTATCAAGCAAATATCCCCTGTTTTTCCAAAAAATTTGCGCCTGCCGTTTAATTTCCGCTTCGCATTCAATTGACGACTTTTCCAAAGTTTCCTTGAAAAAAGTGATAAAACGGCCGAAATACAAGGGTTTTAAGGCTTCAATCAAATCAATATGGGAGTTGGACCGACTGTAAGCGTAAATTATGTCATAAAGTATTTTGGTCCAAAGTTCGGCGTCAATGTCAACGCTTCCCCTGTCATACATTTTTTTTAATTTGCCGTAAGCTCCGTGGCTTAAGGCGTTTTTCAAAATATCTTCGTTGGCCTTAAAATTAAAAATTGAAGCCGCTTTCATTCCTTTATAATCAACGCTTATCGTCTGGCATTGTTCCAGCCGCCCCTTGCCGAAATTTATCGTCTCGCTTTCTATGTTCGGATCCAGCCACTTCTTTTGGTTTAATTTGATAAATTTAAAAAACGTGGTAATAACCTGGGAAAACATCGGCCCCAGCTTCGGCGCGCTCGGCTTGTGAATTTTGGCGCCCAAATTAGTCTGTTCTATTTTAAAGTTTCCCATCAAGGCGTGCATGGTCATAAAAATGTCAATACCGTACATATAGGTCGTTTTGTGCCATTTTTGCTTCAGCCAATAATCGGCCAATTTCGGCGAAAAGGAAAAATCGCCTCCGATCGGCTGCCTGACTTTTCTGCCGAACAGGCCGTAAATCAACGGATAACAAATATGGTTGGTGATTGATCCGTCGTATTCATTTCTGGCGTAATTGGGGGTTATATAATCTTGGCCTTCCAAAATCGGCGTTATAAGCGAATAAATCCATTCCGGCGTAATGCTTTTCAAGTCAGCGTCAACCACGGCAACGGCCCTCGGCCTTAGCGACGATATTTTTTCAAATAAATTATGAAAATTATGCCCCTTGCCTTTCACGCCCGGAGGCGTGGATATGTATATCTTGAAATTTTTGGTTTCGGTTCGCAGAAACTTGTCCCGAGTGTTATCCGGCGAATTATTGTCAACATTGATAATCACCGTTTTGTATTCTTTAAAATATTCGGCCAACCCCCTGTCAACCTGCTTCGTCACGAAAGAAATATTATCCGCTTCATTATACGAAGGAATGCCGATAACAATATCGGCTTTTTTTATTTTGTTTTTGTTGACAATTATATTTTTTGGCATGTTGTTTTAGGATATAGGATTTAACGTTTGGGTTTGGTAATCGCAGCCTAAGCCCTAAACGCTATGCCCTATTATCATTCTCTTCACCGGCAAGCATTCTGTCCAAGGTATCATCCTTGTTCAAGCGCTCATAATCCGGCAATTCGCTAATATCGTTAATTCCCAAAAACCGTATAAAATCAAAGGTCACGGTGTAATAAGTCTCCTTCTTTTTACCGTCCGTCTTTCCCTCAATCAGTCCTCGCAACAATAAATTACGGACGATTAAAGAGCAATTCACGCCTCTGATTCTGTCCAAGTCAATCTTTGAAATCGGCCCGCGGTAGGCGATAATGGTTAATGTTTCCATACTCGGACGAGACAACTCGCCGGTTGTTTCATCCTTGATAAAGTCCCGCACCAATTTGGCGTTTTCGGGCGAGCTGACCATTTGATATTTTGAGCCGTTTTTGATAATCTGAATTCCCCTGTTTTTATTCTTATACTCTTCCACCAATTCATCGCCGGCTCGTTTTATTTCTTTCGCGTCTTTCTTTATCAAGCCCGACAACTGTTTAACCGTCATCGGCTTGGCGGAAATAAACAAAAGAGATTCTATTTTAGATTTAATTGGCATAATAATTCAAGCTTAATAATAATTCAAGCTCAAAACGCGAGGCTCAAAACAACAACTCAAAACTTGCTGACTTTACGGTTGGCGCCGCGGTTATGAAATTTGAGCTTTTTTTATGTTTTACTGATAACTATCTCGTCAAACAACCCCTCTTGGCTCACGGCAATATCTCTCTGTTTGATAAGTTCCAGCATTGCCAAAAAAATAACAATGATTTCCGTTTTTGATTCCGCCGTTTTCGCTATCTTGCTGAAATTCACTTTAATCTTGTTTAACAGCGTTTGCCGTATTGACTTAATCGTGTCTTCAATGTTTATTTCGCGTTCAAGCTTTTCCTCTTCCAATTTTTCCGGCGGCTTTACTCTCCCGAGCAAATCTTGAAAAACCATCTTCAAGTCATCCGCCTCTAAATTCTTCGGCGGAGAGAACAGGTTTATGTTCGTCATTATCGCCTTGCGATTGAATTCGCGCGCGAACATAAATTTTTTCTTGCCGATCATTTTTTCAACTTTCTTCATCGCCTCCAAAAATTCTTTATACATCTTTAACTGCCGTTCCAGCTCTTCAATCTCCTCCTCTTCCTCCGGAAACAAATAAGGAAGCAACGCCTTTGACTTGATAAGCAATAAACGCGCCGCCACCACCAAGAAATCCGCCATCTCATCCGGATTGATATTCGCTTTTTCATTTATGTATCCGATATACTGATCCGCGATTTTCGCCAAACTCACCTGCGTAATATCCATCTCTTCCTTCTCAACAATCCGGAGCAGTAACCCGAGAGGCCCCTGAAAAGAATTTACTTTTACGTTTAACATTCTGGTTTTATCGGCGCGCCGCGCTGTAAATACGCGAACTATCCCCGTAAAACAAACCCGCGACAAACCGGCCTGTTTCACGAGGTAAATACCGATTATCCTGCCTGTTTAATTATATCTATTATACCACAAACCGCCAAAAACAAAACCCCCTCTCGCGAACGGCTCGGCTGAGCCCGCCATTATCCCCGTAGGCGCGAACGGCCGTTCGCCTCGCATGTTGTGAATCCGTAGGGGCGAACGGCGTTCGCCCCGATTAACGCGCGGAACCGGAATACGAAAGAGACTAAGTCTCCAATTGGAGACTTAGTCTCTGTTTTTTTCATTAAATTGCCGATTACAATCGT
>JALUVW010000034.1 GCA_027020105.1 Candidatus Falkowiibacteriota bacterium | reverse complement strand
AAAGTTTTTGTCATAAATATTTTTTATTTTTTGGAAATAAGAAAAAGAGGGATGGTAATATTATTATACCATCCCACCCAAGATAATCAATCCTTATTTCTATTAATTGTATGTCCCTAAAACAGGAGGTGTCCCGTAATAGCCGTGATTTATAAGGAGTGAATCGCTCATAAAGTGTTTGCCAATCACATATGTGTAATCTGGCCATCCAACCCAGTTGGAATCAATAACCCACCAACCGGATACTCCGTCAATTGTTTCGCGTTTTTCGGCAATAGCGTAATGGGTATTTGACGGTGTTAATAACATCCACCCGGGTTGAAAGTTGCTAGGATCACTTTCTAGGTTGTCTGTTTCGCTGTAAACACTGTCTGGATAGTTATGCATGGCATAATGATCATTAAAGGCCCAGTATGTGGCGCGATATAAAATAAGACGCACAAAGTATGTGCACTCACCGCCGCGGTAATGTCCGTAGCCATCAGCTCCTACAGGGCCCATAATGTCATAACCCTCAATTTTTGCATTGTCTCTTGCTGTCGCATCGCTGTTTACATAGTCCCAATCCCCATACCATTTTTTATAAATTCCTGAACCCGTCGTATTACTTGAATACCCATCGGCAGCTTGACTTAACGCGTATTTTGCTTCCCATAAAACTCTTGAGCTCCAATCGCCATGAGTCCATTCGTGCGCTTCACCTACTTCTGCAAAAACATTTGACGCAGGGAACAAACAAATCATTATCAATCCCAAAATTACAAAACACTTTTTCGCCATTAAGCCCTCCTTATTTTGTGCGCTATTTATGCTATAGCACAGTTTAAAGAACATTTTTGCAAAAAATAAAAAGCCGTAAACGGTTAATATTCTTTCACCTCCTTTTTTACAAAATTTAGCTTTTTATTTTTTGCTTTTCCGCAAGAGACCTACTCTCTTGAAGATATTAAAATATTAGCATAACAAAAAAATAACGTCAACAAAAAACTTCAAGAGGCTGCGCGACTACCATAATTTGCGCTATAATTTTAGATACGATTTTGGCGTAAATCAGGTTAAATGGTATAATAAAATAAGAAAAATAAGAATAAAAAGAACAAGAAGAAAAGCAAAAACCCCTTACCCTTATTTCTCTTATTTTTCTTATTTCTCTCATCTTTTCACTAAAAGGGCGAATGCCATTCGCCCCTACGAACATACTTATGAATAAAAAAACCCTACATTTTCCGGCCGGCTTCTTTTGGGGTTCGGCGACTTCGGCGCATCAAGTTGAAGGAGGGAATGTTAATGATTGGTCGGAATGGGAAAAGGGGAACTCTGAACGGCTGGCGCGCGAAGCGAAAAATTATTGGCAAGATTGGCAAAAGGCAAAATTTCCGGAAATGTTTAATCCGCGAAATTATATCTCCGGCAAGGCGTGCGATCATTATAACAGATACGAAGAGGACTTTGAGTTGGCAAAATCATTAAACCACAACGCGCACCGTTTTTCCATTGAATGGTCGCGAATTGAACCGGAAGAAGGAAAATTCAACGAAAAGGAAATTGGGCATTACCGCGATGTGATTAAGTCTCTCCGTGAAAAGAACTTAGAGCCGTTCATTACTCTATGGCATTGGACCAATCCTTTATGGCTGGCTAAAATCGGCGGACCGGAAAATAAAAAATTCGCTTATTACTTCGGCCGATACGCCAAATTCGTCGCCGAGCAATTGGGAGATTCCGTTAATTTCTGGATAACGGTGAATGAGCCGACTTCCGTTATCGCGAATTCTTACGCGAGAGGAATATGGCCGCCGCAGAGAAAAAGTTTTTTATCGGCATTAAAAGTTTACAAAAATCTCGCCGCCGCCCATAATTCGGCTTTTGACGCGATTCATACAATATCCAAGGCTAATGTCGGATTCGCGAATCTTCTCACATTTTACGAACCGTACGATAAAAACTCCATTTTAGACAAGGCGGCGTTAAAAGTCGCCGAATACTTCGGCAATAAAAAATTTTTGAATTTAACAAAAAACAAAAACGACTTTCTGGCGGCGCAATATTATTTTCATCACAGGATAAAATTCCCGTTTAAAAATAAAAACGAAAACAAGGCGTTAACGGATATGGGCTGGGAAATATATCCGCGGGGAATTTATCATATTTTAAAAGAATTGAAAAAATTTAATTTACCGATTTACATAACCGAGAACGGATTGGCGGACGCTGAAGATTCAAGACGGGAAAAATTTATTAAAGAACATTTGTATTGGGTCCACAAGGCCATCCGGGAAGGCGCGGATGTCCGCGGATATTTCTATTGGTCGCTCTTGGATAATTTTGAATGGGACAAAGGTTTTTGGCCGAGATTCGGACTGGTGGAAATAGATTACGAAACTTTGGAAAGAAAGATTAGGCCGAGCGCGAGAGCGTACGCCGAAATTTGCGGGAACAATTATATAAAAATGTAAAATTTAAAAATCAAAAATCAAAATGACAATTTAAAAATCAAAAATTATAAAATTTTAATTTTAAATTTTACATTGTCATTTTACATTTTGATTTTTACATTTTTAATTAACGATTATGTGGCTAATAGTCGCTATTACATCTTATTTCATCAATGCCGGCGTGTACGTCGCCGACAAATTTTTGTTGTCCAAAAAAATTCACTCTTCCGTTACTTACGCTTTTTACGTGGGAATATGGAGTATTTTTAATTTCGCGCTTTTGTTTTTCGCTCCGTGGGTACCGACGCTTAGGGAGTTGTCGGTGGATTTATTGGCCGGCTTATTGTTTTTGGCGACTTTAATATTTTGGTATAAGGCGCTGCATCAAAGCGAGGCGACCAGAGTCGTGCCGATTGTCGGGGCGCTGACCCCGATATTCAGCTTTGTTCTTTCTTTTATTTTTTTGGGGCAAGGATTTACCGAAAGGCAATTCTTGGCTTTTTTGATTTTAATTTACGGCGGAATTCTGGTTTCCGTAAAAAGAACAAGATTTTATATTTTAAAGGAGGCGTGGGAGAGCGTGAAAAATATTTTCGGCGATGTGCTCGGAGGTATTCACGCCCAGTATCGCCCGACCCGCCGGCTCATTATAAACTCCGCCACTTCCGCCCTGTTTTTTGCCGGCTATTATGTTTTAATAAAATATATTTATACGCACCAACCGTTTATCGGCGGCTTTGTCTGGTCCCGCCTCGGCACTTTTTTGGGAGTATTATTCATCTTATTGGTTCCCGACTGGCGAAAACATATAGCAAAACACCAAAAAGAAGCAAAGACGCCGAAAAATCTGTCTTTCTTTTTATTGGTAAGAATTTTGGCCGCCGCCGCGTTCATTATGCTTAACTGGGCGGTAAGTATGGGCAATGTGGCCATGATTAACGCCCTGCAAGGATCTCAATACGTATTCTTGTTTTTGCTTATTCTGTTTCTGTCAACCAAATATCCAAAAATTATCAAAGAAGAAATGGGCGGCGGGGTGTTGCTTCAGAAGATTATCGGCGTTATGCTGGTGGGCACGGGGCTTTATATGCTGATTACGTAAATTACTTCCACCGCCCCGCCTCTCGCGAGAAGCGGGACGGCAGAAATAAATATGACTTATTTAATTTTAATTTTTTGCATACTCTATTTTATCTTAGCCGCGAGGCGCCTGGATTGGGCGGTGATGTTTTTAATCGCGGCCCTGCCCGCTTATTTAATCAGGTTTAAAATTTTCGGGGTGCCGTTCA
>JALUVW010000033.1 GCA_027020105.1 Candidatus Falkowiibacteriota bacterium | reverse complement strand
GGCGATTTATTGACAATAACGGATAATTGTATTAAAGTGTTAAGAATTATTCTAAACAGTGATTTTAATAAATTATCAAGATTAAAAATAAACATAAACGCTAAATTGGAAATTGAAATCAAGGAAACGATAAGTTCGTTTTACAAATATATTTCCGCCTAAACCAACCAAATAAACAAAAAGGAGGTGCGCCATGAGCAAAAAACATTTTAGAGAGGAGAAGAAGGAAAAATATATCTTGGTATATGAGAGCGACCGCCCCCCCTATTAGCCAAGGCGGCGTCCAAGAAGGACGCCAAGGTGAAATTGATAAAAATTACCGGCAGAGGCGGGGAAGAAATCAAATATTGACCAGCATTACGGCCGGCTCGCCCGTTATTTTCGGCGGCCGGTTTTTTCTTGCTAAAATTAAATAAATAGTATAATATGAATATATAAAAAGTTAATTTTTTTGATTTGATTGTCTTATGTTAAGAACACATACTTGCGGAGAATTAAACAAAAAGGAGGCGGGAAAGACCGTGGAATTGGCCGGCTGGGTGCATAGGCGGCGCGATCACGGCGGCATTATTTTTATTGATTTGCGCGACCGGTACGGATTGACGCAGGTTACTTTTGATCCGGAAGCCAATAAGGGCGCGTGGAAAATCGCGGATAAGTTGCGCTCCGAATGGGTTATCAAGATAAAAGGCAAAGTCGCGCAAAGGCCGAAGGATATGGTGAATCCGAAAATATCTACGGGAGAAATTGAAATTGAAGCCTCGGAGATTGAAATTTTAAACGAATCAAAGACGCCGCCGTTTGAAATCGGCGATGAAAAATCAAAAGAGGCGAATGAGAATTTGCGGCTGAAATACCGTTTTGTTGATTTGCGCCGGCATAAACCGCAAGAGATTATGAGAAAGAGGGATGAGGTTATCCGCTATGTCAGGGAGTATTTCCATAAAAATGATTTTATTGAAATTCAGACGCCGATTTTGGCCAATTCCTCCCCGGAGGGCGCGCGCGATTATTTGGTGCCGTCGCGGCTTCACCCGGGAAAGTTTTACGCCCTGCCTCAAGCGCCCCAGCAGTTTAAACAGCTTTTGATGGTGGGCGGTTTTGACCGTTATTTTCAGATTGCCCCGTGCTTCCGCGATGAAGATCCGAGGGCGGACCGCCATCCGGGCGATTTCTATCAGATTGATATGGAGATGAGCTTCGTGGAACAGGAAGATGTTTGGCGAGTGGTGGAGCCGCTGATGATTGAGTTAACCGAAAAATTTTCCGATAAGAAAATACTAAAAAAGCCGTTCCCGCGGCTAACCTATTCCGAGGCGATGAATAAGTATGGAACCGACAAACCGGATTTGCGTTTCGGTTTGGAGATACGAGACATTACGGAAATGGCGAGAGGATGCGGTTTTGGAGTGTTCGCGAACGCCGTTAAAGACGGCGGAGTGGTGCGCGCCATGAAGGTTGATAACGGTTCCGAGTTTTCAAGAAAAGATATTGACGAGTTAACCGAGGTTGCTAAAAGCAAGGGAGCCAAGGGGCTTGCCTATATTGTGGTTAAAGAATCAAAAAAGGAGACTAAGTCTCCAATTGGAGACTTAGTCTCTTATGAATTACAATCGCCGATTGTTAAGTTTTTGGGCGAAAAACTGGCCATGGATATTGTCAGACGCGTAGACGGCAAGGCCGGTGATATTATTTTTTTTGGCGCCGATCAATGGCGGGAGGTTTGCGAAGCGTTGGGAGCCGTGCGCGATGAATGCGGCGCGCGATTGGGATTGAAAGACAAAAATTCGGCGGCATGGTGCTGGGTTTACGATTTTCCCATGTATGATTATTCCGAGGTTGAGGAAGGAAGAATTGATTTTTCCCATAATCCGTTTTCCATGCCGCAGGGAGGAATGGAGGCGCTTGAAACGAAGCGTCCGCTGGATATTTTGGCTTACCAATACGATTTGGTGTGCAATGGGTATGAAATTTCCTCCGGAGCGATACGCAACCACGACCCGAAAATAATGTATAAGGCGTTTGAAATAGCCGGATACGCCAAAGAAGAAGTTGACAAAAAGTTTTCCGCTATGATCAGGGCTTTTGAGTACGGGGCGCCTCCCCATGGCGGAATAGCGCCGGGACTGGACAGATTGTTGATGATTTTGTTTGATTTGGACTCAATTCGCGATATTTACGCCTTCCCCAAAGACGGCCGGGCCAGAGACGTGATGATGGATTCGCCCGGCGAGGTTTCAGAGGAACAGTTGAAAGACTTGGGATTAAAGATTAAGAAAAAAGTGTGATAAATTTTGATTTTTAAAATGTAAAATTCAAATATCCCCGCAAATAAGCGGGACAAGCAAAAACCGGAATGACAATTAAAAATGTTAAAAATTATTTTTTAATTTTACATTGTCATTTTTCATTTTACATTTTGCTTTTTAAATTATCCATAGTATGCGTCTTTCGCGTCTGCAAAAATATATTCTCGCAAAATGCTATTACGACAAAAAAGGCATCGCTGGCAGGCGGGAATTTTATGATTTTTATTCAAAGGAAGAATTAAACAATCGCAGAAAAAGCGTGGAGATAGCCGTTCATAACAGCATAGAAAGATTGGTGGAAAAGGATTTATTGACGGCTTACGGACATAAAACCGCCAAAAGATGGTTTATCCACAAAGCGAAAATCACCAATAGCGGGAAAAAGGTGATTAGAGAACTGATAAAGGGCGGCCGGCAAAAACCGCTCGTTAAATAATTCGCTTTAATTCGTTTTGGCTTTGAACCGAAGCGCGAGGCTTAAACGGATGGCGGATACAAACATATGGAACAACAAAACTCCGATAATTCGGCCAAATTCGCGTTCTTTTATTTGCTTTCCTTGGCGGCGCTTATTTTTATGTCGCTGTCGGTCGGCATTATTGTTTTTCAAATTATCAACAAAAACATTGTTGACGCGATTCAAACTTTCCGCGGAAGTTATTCTCCCGACGCTTTGAAGTTCGCCATTTCCGCCTTGATTATCGCGACGCCGATTTATTATTTGACAGCCGCCCAAATCAATAAAAATTTGTTCAAAGGCTTGTTGGACAATAATTCCGGAGTAAGAAAATGGCTTACTTATTTTATTTTGCTTGTTTCTTCAATAGTGATGCTGGGCTGGCTTATTTCCGTGATTTACAGTTTTTTGGACGGCGAATTAACCGTCAAATTCATTTTAAAGGCCGCCACCGCTCTTGTTATCGCCGCCATTGTGTTCACTTATTATTTATACGATATCAAGCGGGAGAACGTGGTCGGCGTTAAAGACAAAGTCGCGCGCGCGTATTTTTGCGTCTCACTGCTTATGGTCGCCGCCGTTTTGGTTTCCGCGTTCGTGTTCGTTGAGTCGCCGCGAGAAACCAGAAACATCAGACACGACAACAATATTTTGGGAAAATTTAACCGAATTGATTCCGCCATTAACGATTATTACGCGGCAAACAAAAAAATGCCGGAAAGTTTGGATGTTTTAATCGGCGGAAGATTTTATTTGGATGAAGAAATTTTAACCGACAGCGCGACAAAAAAGAAATTTGATTACAAAGTAACCGGCGAAAAAACTTATGAATTATGCGCCGAGTTTCGGTCATCCAATAAAGGCAAGGAATATGATTACCGTTACGGATATTACTCTAAGCGCTGGCGGCATGATGCCGGCTATCAATGCCTGGAACAAAAGGTGATGGCGGGCGTTATTATTGACACGGTTGAACCGCTTCCCGCCCCTTAGACGATTTTGCCGCGACGGTATTGGGCGACGCCACGTTAAAGCTCAAAGGAGGAAAACGCTTTGGGCTTTTATGTTTGCCCTTTGAAAATTTAAATAAACAAGCCAAACGAAAAAAAGGAGGAAAAAAGATGGCGAAAAAAAGAGAGAATTACTTAAAAGACCCGGAGGCGCTGTTAAGTATGAAACAAAAACACCTAAAGAGCGGATATTATGACTATATGATGATGAAAATCCGTTTATCGGGCAACGGTATCGCGGAGGTTGCGAGGTTTCAAAAAAAGAATACCGTATCAACGGAAATGAAAGAAAGAAAAAAAATCGCGGTTGTTTAGCAGCCGGTATAAGCAATTCCAAGGAGGCAAAAGAATGGACAAGAAAGAAATAGGTCGTATTTTTTCAAACGCCAACTCAATAATCACCGGCGGCCATTTTGTTTACGCCAAAAAAAGAGATGGCTGGTATCATGGTTCGGCTTACGTGAACAAAGACGCTATTTATCCTCACGTCAGGTCCGTAAGTTTGTTATGCGAGGCCATCGCGGATTATTTCTTGGGGAACGGCGTCAAGGCGGATGTGGTTGTGGGGCCGACAGTCGGGGCGGTAAGCCTTTCCCAGTGGGTGGCTTATCATTACGCGCCGTCCGCTTTTACCAAAGAGGTTTTATCGGTGTACGCCGACGAAGTTGACGAGATTGAGGAAATTGAGTTTGATTCCGCGAAAATTATGGAAATTACCTCGGGCGATAAAATTAAACTTAAGAATGTTCTGGGCGAGATGGATATTGTCCTGACGCCCGAATCGCGGACCGTTGGCAAGATTATCTGCCGCATAAAAGTCGGCGCGAAAAGAATCTTGAAACGCGGCTACGATAAAATCGTTAGCGGAAAGCGATGTTTGGTCGTTGAGGATATTATCAATTCCGGAACAACCGTGATTAAAACCATTGACGCGATTCGCGCGGCCGGCGGGGAAGTCGTCGGAGTAGGGGCTTTATGCAATCGCGGCGGCGGCAAAGTCACGGCAAACACTCTCGGCGTTCCCGAATTATTCTCTCTTCTGGATTTGCGGATGGAGATGTTTAAGGAGGATGAATGCCCCATCTGCAAAGCTTATGGCCCGGAGTCTGTACGCACCGACTTGGGCAAGGGGAAGGAGTTTTTACTTCGCAAAGGGCTAATATAAATATCAATGGAGGTGGTTATTATAGCGCGGCTTCACATTAAGTGGAGCCGTTTTTTATTGTGTTTGAATAAAATTTCTAATATTCGCGGGAGCTTTTTTGTTTAAAAAGCGGATTGTGCTATAATATGGGCATAAGTGGATAAAATCTGGTTTAGGTTGATGGTGAATATAGTCGGATATTTTATACCGAAGTATAAAAAAGTTGACACATTTTTATACTTTGGTATAATAATGTTGAGAGCAGAATTGTGATAAAAATCTATCTGTTAAAAATCCCCCCAGCCCCTTTGTCAAGGGGGAGTTAATAACTGTATGCTTAAAAAACGATATTTGGATAAATATATATCATCGGACTTGAAGGATAAGATGGTTTTTATCGGCGGGCCCAGGCAGGTCGGGAAAACCACTTTGGCCAAACTCATCGGTAAAAAATATAAAAATCCGGTTTATTTGAATTGGGATTTTCGTGATGACAGAAAAAAAATAATAGAACAAAAATTTGAAAGCGAAGCCGACTTGATTATTTTTGACGAAATACACAAATACCGGCAATGGCGGAATTATATCAAGGGTGAATTTGACAAGAATAAAGACAAATATGATATTATCGTTACGGGCAGCGCTCGGCTTGATTTTTACCGCCGGGGAGGGGATTCTCTTTTGGGAAGATACCATTATTTCCGTTTGCATCCGTTTTCAGTGGCGGAAGCGCTTGAAATCCAGCCGGACATTAAGGTCTTAAAAGAGCCGCGATTTTCACGGCGCAAGGGAGCCGATGGCGCGTTTGACCGGCTTTTTAAGTTCGGCGGCTTTCCCGAACCGTTCATTAAAAAAGACATGAAGACATTGCGCCGTTTTCATAATGAACGGAAAGAGCGTTTAGTTAAGGAAGATATCAGGGATATAGAAAGTATTCGCGATTTGTCGTCTTTAGAGCTTTTAACGGAAATGATTCCTGAAAAAGTCGGCTCTATGTTTTCTTTAAACTCCCTTAAAGAGGATTTGGCCGTAACTCATAAAACAGTTTCTTTATGGGTTGATATTTTGGAAAGATTTTATTATCATTTCCGTATTTATCCTTTCGCTTCAACCAAAATAAAATCTTTGCGCAAAGAGCCGAAAATATATCTATGGGATTGGTCCGAGATAGAGGACGAGTCGGCGCGACTGGAAAATATGATTGCCTCGCATTTATTGAAACTCTCCCATTTCTTTTACGACACGGAGGGACGCAAGATTGAGCTTAATTTTTTGCGCGACCGCGAAGGACGGGAAGTTGATTTCATAATTTCGGCAAATAAAAGGCCATGGATGGCGATTGAGGTAAAGCTAAATGACCAAAAAACTTCAAAAAGTTTAAAATATTTTTCCGAGCGAATTGACATCCCTTTTGTTTATCAGGTTGTAAAAGAAAAAAATATTGATTTTACGCAAAATAATATAAGAGTAATAAGCGCTGATAAATTTTTATCTAATTTAATATAAATAAACTTCATAATTATTTTAAACAATATGCCCAAGAAAAAAACACCATCAAAAAAATCTAAAACAAAACTGCCGGCGAAACTGGTTAAATACTTGGAAAAAGCCGGAGTAAAGCACGAGATTCTGGAACATAAGACGGTTTACACCGCCTATGACGCGGCAATCACCACGCGCAGAAAAATCAACGAGATCGCCAAATCTTTGCTTGTTAAAGCGGACAGGGATTATTATTTGGTGATTTTGCCGGCCGACCATAATTTGGATTTCAAAAAATTGGGAAAATGCATCGGAGCGCGGACAAAAAAGCCGGTTAAGGCCGTAAAAATTCCCGGAGAAAAAATAATGGAAAAATTGTTAAAAGTGAAGGCCGGCGCGATGAGCGCTTTCGGCGGTCTGCACAAATTGCCCGTTATCGTTGACAAGGGAATGTCCAAGGCGAAGAAGGCGGTATTTTCGTCCGGCAGTTTTAACCATTCGGTTGAAATGGCTGTTCGCGACTTTATCAGAATGGAGGATGCCGTCTTGGGGAGCTTCGGAGTCAAAAAGAAAATAAAAAAACAAAAAACCGTTAAAGCAAAGAAGGTGGTTAAAAACAAAAAAACGGTTAAAGCCAAAAAAAAGGCGAAAAACAGATAATATAAATTTATGCCCGGTCATACGCCCAAAAAAACATTAATTGTCTATATGTCCATACATCACGGCAATACGGAGAAAATCGCCAAAAGAATGGCGAAAGTTTTGGGCGCGGATTTAAAAAAGCCGTATGAAGTTAATTCGGACGATTTGGATAAATATGATTTAATCGGTTTCGGCAGCGGAACTTATTTCCGGAAGCCGCATATCGCCATTATTGATTTTTTGGATAAATTGCCTGACGCGCGAGGGAAAAAAGCGTTCGCGTTTATGACATGCGGAGTATTTGTTTTTTCCGGCTTGGGAGCGCTTAAAAAAGCGATAAAGGCAAAAGGGTTTGGTTTGGCGGGCGAATATTGTTGTCGCGGATTTGACACTTGGGGGCCGCTTAAATTTATCGGCGGCATCGCCAAAGGCAGGCCCAACGAGCGTGATCTGGAAAAAGCCGAACAATTCGCTCTGGGCTTAAAGCGGTTAAATTAATTTCTATGAAAAAAATACTCATCTTTTCAATCGCTTATCATCCGTTCGTCGGGGGCGCGGAGGTGGCGGTCAAAGAAATTACGGACAGGATAACTCCGGATGATATTCAATTTGATATGATTACTCTCCGCTTTGACGGCAATCTCCCGCGGTTTGAAAAAATAGGGAACGTGAACGCGCACAGAATCGGATTTGCTAAAAAAAATCCGTCTATGGAAGATTTGGTTAAATTCCCGATGTATTTAACCAAAGTATTTTATCCCTTTCTCGCTTTTTTTAAAGCCATTCAGCTTTACCGTAAAAATAAATACGACGCTTGCTGGTCAATAATGTCTTACGCCGGATTTCCCGTCGTGTTTTTTAAGCTTTTTTACAAAAGAAACATTCCGTTTTTACTTACTTTGCAGGAAGGAGACGATATGGCGCGCGTAACCGGAAGATGGAGGATTCGCGCCGTTTATCCTTTTTTCAAAATGGTTTTCACCGGGGCCGACTTTGTTCAAGCGATTTCAAATTATCTCGGCAAATGGGCGCGCGATATGGGATTTAAAGGAGAGCTCGCGATTATTCCGAACGGAGCGGATATGGCGCGATTCGCGCGGCCGTATTCGGAAAAGGAGTTAAACGAATTAAAAGATAAGTTGGGCAAAAAAAGCGAAGATAAATTTTTAATCACGACTTCGCGGTTGGTAAAAAAGAACGCGATTGACGACGTAATCAGGTCGCTTAAATATTTGCCGGAAAACGTCAAATTTATTGTCTTGGGGGCCGGACCGGATTTAAAAACGCTTCAAAATTTGGCAAAACGCGAAGGCGTCGCCGACAGAGTTAATTTCGCGGGATTGACGGAACATAAAGATATTCCGAAATTTTTGAAAATTTCCGACATATTCATCCGTCCGTCCATTTCCGAGGGGATGGGCAATTCATTTATTGAGGCGATGGCGGCCGGATTGCCGGTTATCGCCACGCAGGAAGGAGGAATCGCCGATTTTCTTTTTGACCGCGAGCGGAATCCGGATAAAGAGCCGACCGGTTGGGCGGTTGATCCGCGCGATTCGCGGGGAATCGCCGAGGCGGTAAAAAAAATCACGGATAATCCCGAGCAAACGGCAAGAACCGTCGCTAACGCGAAAAAACTCGTTTTTGAGAAATACGATTGGGATTTAATCGCCAAAGATATGCGAGAAAAGGCCTTTGATAAAGTTTTATTAAGGCGCGCTTAACTTATCTTGATTATCTCGCACTCAATTTCTTTGTTTTTCAGCCGTATTTTTACCTTGTCGCCGGCCTTACGCCCCATCACGGCCGAACCGATTGGGGAATTGCGCGAAATTATATTTTTAAGCGGATTTGTTTCGGACGACCCGAGTATTAAATATTCTTTTTGTTTTCCGTTAATTTTCACGGAAACCCTGTGTCCGGGCCGGACAATGTCGGTATTATCGGGCCTTTTGATAATATTCGCGCGCCTCAAATGGTCTTCCGTGTCAAGAATTCTTTGGTTGAGGCCCCGCAGGCGCCCTTTGGCGATTTGGTATTCGGCGTTTTCCGAAAAGTCGCCCATCTCGGCGAGCCGCTTCACTTCCGCCGCGACAAGCGGGCGCTTTTTTTTCATAGCCTCAAGTTTTCGTTTAAGCTCGTTGTACTTCGCCTCGGTAATGAGCGCGTCCGGTTTTAGATGGGCGTATTTTCCCAATTTTCTTTTTGGTGTCCGCATATTAGCCATTATAGCCGTCTTTTCTCCCTTTGGCAATTTTAGTCAAGGCAACGATTGGCCGCGGGACATTCTGATTTTGGCCTTGCCGCCCCTCCTCTCGCGAGAGGGGGACGGCGGCAAAAATATTTTGGACGGGAGATAATATTCTTCGTCTTGCCTTGGTTTGCCCTCCGTCGCGTCCCGCGCTTATCCGCGGATGTTTTTTTGTTTTGATATGGTATAATGGAGATATGAAAAAAGCATTTCTTATCATCACGATTATCTTGGCTGTTATTTTCCCCGCTAAAAATTCTTTGGCGGGGTTCGCCGACGGCCTTTCCGGTTATATTCTCCTGCAAGTGGAAAAGAACGGGGAGGCGTGGTATGTTTATCCGGGGAATAACAAGCGTTATTATCTTGGTCGTCCGGCGGACGCGTTCAAAATTATGCGCGAACTCGGGCTGGGTATCGCCGAGGCGGATTTTCAGAAAATCGCGCAGGCCGGTATGCCGGTGGAGGGGGATTTGGAGCTGGCGCGCCGGCTCGCGGGCAAGATAGTTATTCAGACGGAAAAAAACGGAGAGGCGTGGTATGTTTATCCCAAAGATTTAAAGAAGTATTATTTGGGTCGTCCGGCGGACGCGTTCAAAATTATGCGCGAACTCGGGCTCGGCATCAGCACGGAAGATTTGGCGAGAATTCATAAGCCCGGCTACGACGAGTCGCTTAATCGGTACAGCAAGTATGAGCACAAAACAGTTTCCACCGCGGACGGGAATTTTACCGTGGATTTGGTTGAGATAGATTTGAGCAATCCGAAATTAAAGATTATCACGGACACGGCGGACGCGGACGATTGCGACTCGGACTGCGGCGCGAAATCATTGGCGAGTTTCGCCGTGGCGAATAACGGTTTTGCCGCCGTTAACGGCACTTATTTTGACACCGGCGCGAGCAAAAAGAATTATTATTTTTTTCCTGTTTACAATTCGCGCTTGGGCAAAATGATAAACGAGGACCAGTTGAAATATTGGACCACCGGCCCGATTATGGCTTTTGACGAGAATAATAAGTTTTATTACTTTAAGGACAGTCGGGAATTTAAAAGTGTTGAATATTTTGAATCCCGATACGGAGTTAAACTGCAAGCCGCGCTGGGCAATAAACCGAGACTGATTGAAGAAGGAATGAATATTTTAATAGATTGGGAGATAGACAAGAAACAAAAAAACGTCAAAGCTTTGCGCAACGCCATCGCCTACAAGGACAATAAAATTTATCTGGTTGTCGCCCGCAACGCCACGGTTCCCGATTTGGCGAACATAATGAAGGCCATGAAAGTTGAATACGCCTTAAACATAGACGGCGGTTACTCCTCGGCATTATTTTATAATGACGAATATATGGTCGGACCGGGCAGAGACATTCCCAATGCCGTTATTTTCAGCCAAGAATAGT
>JALUVW010000032.1 GCA_027020105.1 Candidatus Falkowiibacteriota bacterium | reverse complement strand
ACATCCAGATTTTCAACCGTTTTGGCGTGAGTTTGGATGAAGCGTTTGCGGGGAAGAACATCTCCGCCCATAAGCATATCAAATATTTCGTCGGCGCGGGCGGCGTCTTCAATCGTAACTTGTTTCATAACGCGGTTTTCCGGGTTCATGGTTGTTTCCCAAAGTTGTTCGGGGTTCATTTCACCAAGACCTTTGTATCGCTGGATATTGACGCGAGACGACGCCTTGGCTTTTTTGCCGTCGTCCTTTTCTTCCGTTTCCGCGTCGGCGGCTTCTTCTTCCGTTGACTCGGAAATATCGGCGGCGGTTCCGCCCAGCTCTTTTATTATCGCTTCTTTTTCCTCGTCAGTATAGGCGTACTTTGTTGTCGCGCCTTTTTTGATTTGATAAAGAGGGGGTTGGGCGATATAGAGGTGGCCGCCCGTCACCAACGGGGTAAAGTGCCGGAAAAATAAAGTTAAAAGCAGGGTGCGGATATGAGAGCCGTCAACATCGGCGTCAGTCATTATTATCACTCTGTGATAGCGCAATTTTTCCATATCAAATTGGTCGTCAATATTCGTGCCCAAAGCGATGACCAAATTTTTAATTTCGTTATTGGCAAGCATTTTATCCAGCCGCGCCCTTTCCACGTTTAAAATTTTGCCGCGCAAAGGCAATATCGCTTGAAATTTTCGGTTGCGGCCTTGCTTGGCGCTGCCGCCGGCGGAGTCTCCCTCCACTATGTACAATTCGCTTTCTTCCGGCTTTCGGCTTGAGCAATCCGCCAATTTTCCGGGCAGAGTCATTCCCTCCAAAGCGCCTTTCCTTAAAATGGTGGCGCGGGCGGTGCGGGCGGCGATGCGGGCTTGGGCCGACAAAATGCATTTGCCGATTATGGCCTCGGCCTCCTTCGGATGCTCTTGCAAGAAAGTTGAGAAAGCGTCTCCGAACACTTGCTCAACATAAGTTTTCATTTCCGCGTTGCCCAGCTTGCCCTTGGTCTGCCCTTCAAATTGCGGCTCGGACAGTTTGACGCTCACGATGGCGGTCAGGCCCTCGCGCACGTCTTCTCCGGTTAAATTCTCTTCTTTTTCTTTAATCAGTTTTTGCGCGCGCGCGTAAGTGTTGAGCGTGCGGGTTAAGGCGGTCCGAAAGCCGACGATGTGGGTGCCGCCTTCGGGGTTATGGATATTATTGGCGAACGGCATAACCAATTCGTTGAACTCATCGTTATACTGCAAGGCCACTTCCACCTTGCCGTTATCCACTTCTTTTTCAACATAAAAAATCGTTTCGTTTTTTACCGTTTTGTTATGGTTTAACGCTTTGATGTACGACTTAATGCCTCCTTCAAAATGGAATTTGTAATCTTTTTCCCTGTGTCCGGGGCGGCGATCCGCCAGCGTAATGGTAATGCCGCGGGTTAAGTACGCTTGTTGGCGCAAGCGGTCAAGAATTTTTCCCCAATTAAATTCCAATTCCGTGAAAATTTCCGCGTCCGGCTTGAAAGTGATAATGGTTCCGGTTTTTTTGGTCGCGCCGATTGCCTTTACTTTTTTTAACGGTTTTCCTCGTTTGTATTCCTGAATCCATATTTTTCCGTCCCGATGTATCTCGGCTTTTACGTATTCGCTTAAAGCGTTAACCACGGAAACGCCCACGCCGTGCAGTCCGCCGGAAACTTTATAGCCGCCGCCCGCTTCGCCGAATTTACCGCCGGCGTGCAGCTTGGTCATTACGGTTTCCAAAGCGGAAATGCCGGTGATTTTGTGGATGCCCACCGGTATGCCGCGGCCGTTGTCGGAAACCTCCACCATTCCGTCGGGAAGAAGCTTAACGCTGATTTCCGTGGCGTATCCCGCCATCGCTTCGTCAATGCCGTTGTCAACGACTTCCCAGATTAAATGATGAAGTCCCGCGGCCGAAGTGGAACCAATATACATTCCCGGCCTTTTTCTCACCGGATCCAGTCCCTCCAACACGGTAATCGCGTCCGCTCCGTATTCGGACTTGGGTTTTTTTGTTGTTTGTTTAGCCATATAATATAGTCTAATTCGCCAATGAATAAACGCCAATTCGCGAATCGCGAATGCGCGGTTCCGCGGATTTCGCGGGTATTGGTAATCGGGTAATTGTTTGGCAAATTCGCGTTATTATTCTGTTTTTACACAAAAATCACCCTTAAACTTCAGGGTTG
>JALUVW010000031.1 GCA_027020105.1 Candidatus Falkowiibacteriota bacterium | reverse complement strand
AAAGAAGAAGAGCCGCCGAAGAAGATTAACATAAACGAATATAAAGATGTCGGCGGCCTGACTTTGCGTAAATTAAATATCGGCTTATGGTATGTTGAGCATAAGAATATTTTGCGAACGGTTTTAATCGGGTTTTTGCTGTTGATTGCCGCGGTGTCTTGGTCATACACCATTTACGGGTTTGCTTATTATTTTTCCCGCGGTATGGCCGAAGACGAACTGCTCGCGCGGCAAACCGTAAATACCGGAATTATAAGCCATAACGCGATTTTGGCCGCGTCCGCGAAAGATTTATTGCTCGGAGGAACGGGAATTTTGAGGTCAAGCGGCAATAAATATGATTTTTTCGTCAAAGCGAAAAATCCAAACAACAGGCACGCGGCTGAATTTGACTACTATTTTTCGGCCAACGGCCAAGAAACCGGCAAGCGCGGCGGATTTATTTTGCCCGGAGAGTCAAAATATCTATTATCCCTGTCCAATGAATTGGGTTTTAGGCCGACCGGCGCGCGTATTAAATTTGAAAATTTTCGTTGGATAAGAATTGACAGGCACGACATTCCCGATTGGAAGTCTTACAGAGACAAACGGCTGAATATCAAAATCAGCGGCATCAAGTTTACCCCGGCCGCCAAAAACGCGTTATCGGATAAAGTCAAGTTAAATTATTTGAAGTTTACGGCAACCAATGAAACGGACTATAATTATTGGAACGTTTATTTCACCGTTTTGCTCTATCGGGGCGCCAACATCGTCGGGGTCAACAAATACGGCATAGACGAATTTATGTCCGGACAAACGCGCCAAGCGGAAATTAATTGGCCCGGAGCGGTCGGCCGAGTTGACAGAATTGAGATAACTCCCGAAATCAACATCGCGAGAGACGATATTTACATTAAATATAAAGGAGGAGTGGGGGAGGAGAAATGAAATCCCAAATACTAAAAATCAAAAAATAAAATAATTTTTGCATTTTTAGATTTGTGTATTTTATTTTTTTGTTTTAAATATTTTATTTTTTTAATTATGCCTAAGCCGAAAAACTCAAAAAACAAAGACAAAAAAGAGATTAAAATAAAAGCCGGAAAATCAAGCTTGGGAGAATTTGTTAAACGGTCTTTGCCGACAGACGAAGAAGTGGAAATGTTTGACGAATACGCCAAAGAAGAGGTAAGGGACGAAAGCATAGAAGAAAGCTTGTCCGAAATTTATCAAGATGATGACGGATCCGCGGTGGATGTCAAGACGTTGAACATCAAAAAGAAAAAAGGTTTTTTCTTTTGGTTTTTCGCGTTTATTTTCGCTTCGCTCGTTCTGGCGGCCGCGGCTTACGGAGCTTATTATGTTTATTACGGGCAGGGGTCATCGGGCGATATCCAATTTCTCATTAACGGCAAAGACAATGTTCTGGCCGGAGAAGAGTTTTTCTATACCGTAAATTATAAAAATTTAAGCAATGTGGCCGTCGGCGACATTGAGATAAAACTGGCCTATCCGGATAACTTTATGTTTCTGGACAGTTCGCCGGCTCCGCGGCTCAATAATGACTTATGGCGAATTGACAATTTAGGCGCCCATCGCGGCGGTTCAATAAGAATAAAAGGCAAAATTATCGGGCCGGCGGGCAAGTTAAACGTTATTACCGGCAGCATAACCTATACACCGTCCAATTTTTCGTCTCGGTTTAAAAAAGAGGCCGCTTTCAAGAATAAAATAAGCGGAACAGGGCTTGAATTCGGCGTTGAATCGCCGTCGGGCGTATTGGTGGGAGAGGAAAGCGAGATTATCGTTAAATACAAAGCGAGGGACGAAAATTTTATTGATAATTTTCGGCTTACCGTTCTGCCGCCCGAAAATATAAAATTTATTTCCGGCGAAGAAAAAAACGCCGTTCCCGGCGTTTGGCGGATTGCCGGAATCAAAGAAGAGGCGGAAGAGATAAGCGTTAAGTTCAAGGTAACGGAGAAAAAAGAACAGAGGGAGGAATTGGTTTTAAAATTTGATTACCCGGGGTGCTCGTCGGCGGCCAAGGGCGCGATAGAGGCCGAAGGCGGTGATGATTATTGCGAGCTTTACGAAGAAAAAGTGAGTTTTGAAGTGATAAAAAGCGATTTGAATTTAAACTTGATTATAAACGGCTCGCAAAGCGATCAAGGCGTTGATTTGGGGCAAGTAATGAATTATTCAATAGTGTACGCCAATAAGGGCGATTCGGAGATGGAGGACATAATTATTATGGCGGTCCTGAACGGAGACGTGCTGGATTGGCAAACCTTGAATGATGAATATAAGGGCAAAGTCAGCGACAATACGATTAGCTGGAGCAAGGACGAAATACCTCAACTTGAATCATTGGGAACCGGCGAGGAGGGGATTATTGATTTTTCCATAAAAGTAAAGCCGTTTGAAAAAATAAACATAGAGCCGGGCAAGAAATACGATATTGAAAGCTACGCCCAATTTAGCATAGGCAATATAGAGCCGAAAGAGAATGAAGACACGAAAAGCAACACTATTGTCAGTAAAATAAACAGCGACTTGTCCTTGAATGAGCAGATCAGGTATTTTAACGATGACAATATGGCGGTCGGCTCCGGTCCGTTGCCGCCAAAAGCGGGCGAGAAGACAAGTTATAAGGTTTATTGGGTTATTACCAATAATTTGCATGAGTTGAATGATTTGCGGGTTCAAGCTTACTTGCCCGATTACGTGAATTGGGACGATAAAAACAGGTCCACCGTCGGCGTCGTGGAATATAGCGAAAGCGATAACAAGGTAACTTGGAATATCGGAAGGTTGCCGATTAGCGTTTACAAGGCCGAGGCCGAATTTAACATATCAATTACCCCGACCGAGGCCGATGTTGACAAAATAATGGTGTTGCTTCCCGGCACAACAGTTGAGGCCGTTGATGTTGAAACCAAGGCCGAGATATCCAAAACAGCCAAAGCCAAGACTACGCGGCTGGAGGATGATGAGATAGCCGAGACGGACGGGAGAGTGGTTAAATAAAATGTAAAAATTAAATATCAAAAATCAAAATGACAATGCAAAGTTAAAAATGATATGATATGATTTGATTTCGCCGCAGTTCATTTACCGGATATCGCGGCGAGATTAAAAAAATTTACATTTTAAATTGTCATTTTGATTTTTAATTTTT
>JALUVW010000030.1 GCA_027020105.1 Candidatus Falkowiibacteriota bacterium | reverse complement strand
GCGATTAAAATCCTAAAGGCCACAAGCTACAAGCTACAAGCTATTATAATCGGCGAAGGAGGCGAACGAGAAAATCTGGAAAAACTTATTAAGAACCATAATCTTCAAGATGACATTATTCTGGCGGGGAAAATTGAGGCGGCCGCCGAGCTTCTGCCCGCGTTTGATGTTTATGTTTGCTCATCGGTAAAAGAGGGGTTTCCCTACGCCGTTTTGGAGGCAATGTCCGCCGGCCTCCCCATTGTCTCAACCAATGTCGGCGGAATTCCGGAAATGATAATAAACGGCAGGAACGGCCTGCTGGTGGAGCCGAAAAATCCAAAAGAATTGGCCGAAAAAACGGCGATACTAATCAAAAACAAAGCGTTAAAAAACGCTTTAAGCGAACAGGCCGAGAGTGACGCCAAGGAGAAATTCGGGATTGAGAAAATGATTAAGAAGACAAAAGAAATTTATTCTCCGACCCCGCGGAACTAAGTTCCGTCAAATCCCCTTATAAAGAGACTAAGTCTCCAATTGGAGACTTAGTCTCTTTTACGCGGAACGGAAATCCGGCGCGCCAAACAGCCGCGGACGGGCTACTCCCTCTCGGTCGTATCCCGTCCGCTCATCAGCTATACCAAATTTACAAATTCCGAACCGATAAAATCTATAAAACTGCTCTTGCTCATAGGGCGGCCGTAATCATTGAAGCGGCTGTAAGAAATGAAAATCTTTTTTCGGGCGCGAGTCATCGCCACGTAAAAAAGCCGTTTTTCTTCTTCCATATCGGACTTGTATATCGGGAACTTAAATTCATTGACGCCCAAAATAAAAACATAATCAAATTCCAGCCCCTTAACCTGATGGACGGTAACAATGGGAATCCTTCCCTTTTCCAGCCCCAAAAAATTAATATCCTTGGTAAGGGCGGTGTAGCGAATCAGCTCTTTTAACGAACTGTCCGCCGGTTTATCCGCGTCGTCTTTTTCTTTAAATATTTTTTTGAGAGTCTCTATGGAGGCGAGCCGTTTGGGCGCGTCCTTGTCTTTTTCGTAAAAATCTTTAAGCCCTGACTCTTCCCAGACAATTTTCAATATTTTATCCGGCCGCTCAACTTTGGCTTTTGTTTGCCATGATTCAATCAAAGAGCTTAATTGGATAAATTTTTTCCCAAACTCTTTAAAAATTTCAGCCCTTTTCGCGCTCCCGGCGCCGAGCTTGCCCACAAGTATTTCCAAAAGCCCGATAGTGGCGATAACATCGTCTTTGGCGTCGTGGGTCGCCGAGCTTAACCCGAGCATATCGGACAGAGTCGTAAGCCGGTAATCGTCGGCGGCGATAAAGCGGCGGGATAAATCCAAAGTATCGTAATATTCCTTGAATTCAAAATCAATCCCGTTTCGTCGGGAATTTTGGCTAATCATTGACAAGTCAAAATTAACATTATGCCCGACCGTAATGTCATTATTGATAAAATCTTTCAGCTCGGACAAAACCTCTCGCGGGTTCCTTCCTTTTTCCTTTAAAAATTCATCGGTAATGCCGTGCACGGCGAATGACGACCCCACCGGAATATTATTTTTCAGGTAAAAATGAAATTCTCTCCCCATCGCGCCGTTCACGACTTCCCGCGCGTAAATTTGGATAATATCATCTTTTAAGACATCCGTGCCGGTCGTTTCGGTGTCCAAGACGATAATTCTCCCCCGCTTCCATTTATCCGTCAAATTGGCGAACGGTTCCGGAAAATTATAATTTTTAAAATTTAAAAAATCCGATATTTTAATTCCGACGGGATTGCCTTTCTCCCTGATTTTAAGAAGGGTCGCCAATCCGATGTTTCGCGGAGGCCTCTGCGCGAGGCGCAAGGCGCTTTCCAAGTCAAATTTATTGAAAATGATTTTTAAATGAGCGAGCAAGTCTTTGACTTCGCGGCGGCGGAAAAAATCGTATTTATCAACCGTAATATGGGCAATGCCCGATTCCGAAAAAACCTCGGCCACGGAATTGACCAAATAATTGGCTCGGGTCAAAATGGCGGCGCTGGCGTTTGGCTCTTTTTCTCTTATGCTTTTAATATTTTCAATCGCCCAGCCAATCTCTTCGCGCAAATTATGGCCGGCGAAAACATCAACCGGCTTTTTCTCCGAAGAATGGGCGCTATGCGCGGATATTCCTTTGGTGGCGGCGTTTTCCATGCTGCCCAAAAAAGATTTTACCGCTCCCAATATGTTATTGTCAAAGCGGTAATTTATTTCCAGATTAAACTCTTTGACCGGCTCAAAGTGTTTTTTAATCAGTTTGGCGATAAAAAACGGCTCGGAACCGCGCCAGCCGTAAATCGTCTGGTCCAAATCTCCGATAAAGGCGATGTTTTTATGTTGTTTGGCCAATTCCTTGACGGCCAAATATTCCGACAAATGAGTATCCTGAAACTCGTCTATTTGAATAAGCCTGTACCTGCCCGACCACTTGTTTTTTATTTTTTTATCCAAATAAAGAGCTCTAAGGGTAATAATGACCAATTCGTTAAAATCAAGCGCGTTCTGTTCGTTCAGCAGTTTTATGTACTCCCTGTCAATCTCTTTCAGCGCGTCATCCAAAGAAACCGGCGGAATATCAAGCCCTATTTCTATTTCGGTTTTATTCAGGCGATATTTGTATAATTTTTCAATCAAGGCAAGCGTTTCTTTCTTGGAGTCATCAATCATAATCTCGGGATGTTTATCCAAGACGCTTTTCATCAATTCATATTGTTCGCTTTCGTCAAAAATAACAAAATCGGGGTCAATTCCGATTCGCTTGGCTTCGGCCTTGATGAAGTAGGCGCAAAAACCGTGAAAAGTTTTAATGGTAATGCCGTCCAATACCTCTTTTTTATTCACCCTCTCTTTTATTCTCGCCGCCATTTCTTCGGCCGCGCGGTTGGTGAATGTCAGGCATAATATTTCTTCCCCCTTGACGCCCGCCGCCAGCGCCTTGGCAATCCTTTCGGTTAAAACGGTGGTTTTGCCGGTGCCGACCGGAGCCGATATCAGATACGCGCCGTAAATATTGTCTATGATTTTCTTCTGCGATTCATTAAATTTCATAATTATAACGCCCCCTTGATAACTCCAATTACGCGACGGAACTCGGTTTCGGAAGTCCGAAGCCGAGTTCCGTCGCGAAGGCCAAGTTCACAATTCTTAATTCTTGATTTTGTCAACCATTCCCTCAAGCTCTTCGTCGCTGTAAAAATTAATAATAATTTGCCCGCCTTTCCCCTTTCTCCGTATTTCCGCTTTGCTTTTAAAAAACTCCCTGAAAGCGAATTCCTTGTCTTTGTCCGCGTAATTTATCTTGACCCGCGCCTGCTTTGTCCCGCCCATATGGCGAGCTTCGCGCGCGGCGTCGCCAACGGACATTTTAGCGTTTAGCATTTTCCTGAACAAGACCATTTGCCTGTCGGGCCCGTCCAGTCCGCTTAAAATTTTGGCATGGCCCTCGGTGATTTTGCCGTCAATCAAGGCAATCTTGATGTCTTCCGGCAAATTTAAAACGCGCAAAGTGTTGGACACCGCCGAACGGGACTTGCCTGTTCTTTCGGCCACCTCCTCTTGGCTTAAATTAAACTCATCAATCAATCTGCGGTAAGCCATCGCCGTTTCAACGGGGTTTAAGTCCTCTCTTTGCAAATTCTCCACCAAGGCCACCTCCAATTTCTCCACCTCGCTCACGCCGCGCACTATCGCCGGCACCTCTTTTAAGCCGACAATCTCGGCCGCCCTTAACCGCCGTTCTCCGGCTATCAATTCATACCCCCCGTCGCGTTCACTGACAATCAACGGCTGAATAATCCCGTACAACTTGACTGATTCCACCAGCTCGTCCAGCCGGTTATCGGAAAATCTCCGCCGCGGCTGCATCGGATTAACGCTTATTTTATCCAAGGAAAGACGCAATACTTTGTCCTTATCTTCTTTGGAAGAAACATCCGGATAATCATTCTCTTTCTTGTTTATTTTTTGAGGGATTAACGAGTTTAATCCTCTGCCCAAGCCATTTGACATAAATTAATGTAAAATTTAAAAATCAAAATGCAAAATGACAATTCAAAATTAAAAATTTTACATTTTACACTGTCATTTTGATTTTTACATTTTAAACTTTGATTTATTATTGAGTTTTAAAATATTAAAATTATCTTAATTCCAGATCAATAATTTCCATAGCAAGACGTTTATACGCCTTCCCTCCTTTTGATTTCGGGTCATAGTGCAAAATGGAGCGGCCGTAGCTCGGCGCCTCCGCCAAACGAACACTGCGGGGAATCACCGAACGAAAAACCTTGTTGGGAAAATATTGGTACAATTCGTTCATCACCGATCCCGACAATTTGTTGCGCCGGTCAAACATCGTTATGACCGCGCCCATAATCCCCAGCTCCGGCTTTAAGTTCGCCTGCACCAAGCCGATCGTGTTTAACAGCTGTCCCAGGCCTTCCAAGGCGAAATATTCGCTTTGAATCGGTATCAAAACTTCATCGGCCGCCACCAAACTGTTAATCGTTAAAAGTCCGAGCGAAGGCGGGCCGTCAATAATGATATAGTCATACTCGTCTTTGACGCTCTCCAAGATGTTTGATAATTTATACTCCCTGTCCTCCATATTAACCATCTCAATTCCGGCTCCGGCCAAAGCAACGGTTGACGGCGCGATTTTATATCCGTCCTGCAGCGTTCTTTTCGTTATCTCGTATATGGGCTTCGCGCCGATTATCGCTTCATACAACCCGTGCTCCAAGTTCTTATGGTCAATTCCCACTCCGGAAGTGGCGTTTGCCTGCGGGTCAATATCCACAAGCAAAACATTCTTGCCCATCAAGGCCAAGTAGGCGCCCAAATTCACCGCGGTGGTGGTCTTTCCCACTCCGCCTTTCTGATTGACGACAGATATGATTTTGCCCATAAATTTAGAAAACAAACAACGGACAACGGATAACAAGGTTTTGGAATTTATCCCCCGAATATTCAAAATTCCAAGCCCCCGATTCCAAATTCCTTTCCATTATTATACCTCATTTCCCCGTCTTTGACAATTTAATGAATATAAATTATAATAAAAAGCGAGTTTGAAAAGCGCCTCGGTGGCGGAACTGGTAGACGCGCGGGACTCAAAATCCCGTTCCCGCAAGGGAGTGAGAGTTCGATTCTCTCCCGAGGCACCAAAAAAGGGCTGTTTATCCGTAAACAGCCCTTTTTTGGCGCTTCCGAAACCGGTAGGGGCGAGCGGCGCTCGCCCTTATGGCGATAAAAATACGACTTTGCGAATACGGGGCGAACACCGTTCG
>JALUVW010000029.1 GCA_027020105.1 Candidatus Falkowiibacteriota bacterium | reverse complement strand
TTCCGCGCGGTCCGTATCGCTTTTTCCTTGTTGCCGGTATTCGCGTATAGATTCGCCAAATCGGCCAAAATTTTCGTATTTTTGGGATTCAGCCGGCTTAACCTCTCGTAAAGCTTTAAAACTCGCGGCCAATCCTCTTTTTTCATATAATAATTAATCAACTGAACGACGAAAGATGCCGGAGACAATATTCTCGCCCCGCCCTTGTCAACGCACGCGCTCATATCCTCGTATCCTTCCGGCATTCCCTCGGCGATACGCAGTTTTGCCAAGCGGCAAACGCTGTCATAATAATCCTCGTTTAGGCTTTCGGCGTATTTCAAGGTTTCTATCGCCTTGTCAATCTCTCCGCGCGTTATGTAAATTTGCGCTTTCTGGAAATAAATCGGCACGCGCCCGGGGCTTGAATCAATGGATTTGTCCGCCGCCGCGAGCGCGCGGTTGGAATAATCGTAAAATTTTTCCGGATCGTCTTTGTAAAAAATTGAAGTTAAATTAAGGAGCTGGGCGTTAATCAGGAGCGTCATACTGTCTCGCGGATTATATTTAAGGTTTTTATTTGACAAATCAATGGCGTAATTCAAAATCTCGCGCGCTTTTTCCTTGCTCACCCCTTTCAAAATATCGCCTTGGGCGATTACGCGGATAAAGCTGTCGCGGCTGTCGCGGTCAAGAGGCGTATTATGGCTTAACGCCTTCCGATACGCTTCGTATCCGCCGACGGCATCGCCTCGGCCGAAAGCCACTTGCCCGCTTATTGTCTCTTTAAGCATTTGAAGCGGCTTAATATTGTATTGGTATATCACAAGAAGCATTATCGCGCCGGCGGCGAGCAAGGAGTAAACTTCCTTGTCCGTAAAGCCGCGCCCGACGGTTCGCGCGCCAACGGCGAAGTCCGCGCTTCTTTCTTCCGATATCCAATAAATAAATCCCAAAACCGCCATTAACGATATGTATGTCACCAACGAATCAAACACGGCCAAGTTTTGAATAAAGTAGGCAGAAATCAGGCCGGCAAGCAAGGTAAACTCAATCAATGAAATCCTTTCATCTTTATATCCCTTGATTAAATAATACCCAACCGCCGCGAAAATTGACAAATAGGTCAACAGCCCCACTATTCCGGTGGTTGAGGCAATGTCAATCAAGTTATTGTGCGCCCTGTCAAAATAAGTCTCCGAACGGGTGTAATTATAAAATGTCGGGTCAAAATACTTGTCAAAGGTAATGGCGTAATTGCCGTAACCGGTGCCGAAAATCGGATGGCTGCCAAAATCCAGCCAAGCCGCGCGCCAAGAAATCAATCTGGTCTGGAAGGTGTTTTTGCTCAACGAAACTTCTCCGGTTATCAAGCGCAAAAATTTATTATTTCGCACAAAGGCGCTGTCATTATTGATGAAAACGGCCAACACTGAAACGGACAAAACCGCCAACACCGTCCAAGACGCGATTTTCGCTTTCTTGTTCTTGTTTAAAACGCCGTAAAGAAAAAGCGCCGCGAAAACGCTTATTCCCAGCCCGACGTAAGCGCCGGCGACATCCGTGTTCTTCAAAGAGACCAACATAACGGCCGCGGCGCCGACGCACGCCAACCGCGCCGGAATATTCTTTGTTTTGAAAAACAAAAGCAAAGCGAAATAAATGTTAAAAATCAAATAGCCGCCGACATAAGCTGAATTGCCTATGGTGCTGAATGTTATTTTAAAGCTGTACAAACTTACGAGAAAGGCCGCCGCCACCGACACCGCCATTAAATTCCGCCAATCCTTCCATTCGCGAAATACCGTGATAATGATAAAATAAAAAACCAGAAAATGCAAAATATGAAAAAAGCCGAGCATTCTCTCAATGTCTCCCCAAAAGCTCAAGTTAAAATCCACGCTGAACAAGGTGGAAATCAAAATAGCCGCGAAATAAGCGATTAAACCGATTGAAATCCATGATTTTTTCAGTCCGTCCCGAGCCTTGCCGAATGGTCCGTACTCCGGATATTTCAAAATAAACGCCGCCCAAAACACGAACAAAATCTCAATCAAAACATTAAAATAAATCTGCTTGGTCGTGATAAAAGGAAAAAGCAATTTTGAATTCACCAAAAAAACCGACAAAAAAGACAAGTAAACTCCCGTTTTTAAAATTGTCAAATAAGTTTTTTGAGACATAAATTTTAAACCAAGCCGGCGAAAACGCCAAAATTTCAGCCGCGGCAACGCTTGGCGACTGCCCCTGATTACAAATTAACACATTCGCGCGAAAATATCAATCACGAAATCGGCCGGCGAAAAATCGGCGCGGACGATATATCGGCAAACGGCGGCAAAAATAAAAATTGCCGCCGTATGATTCGGCGGCAATTTTTACGATAAAACTCTCGGGGCCGACGCGTTTTCGCGTTTTTTAGCAACCGCCCACCTGGGAGGGCAGATTTTGCAAAGACGCCGGCAAAGAAGAGCCGCCCGAAGAGCCGGAACTTGAAGACGCCGGCGCCACATTGGCCGATCGCATACCGGCGAGCTTAATCGTTTGCCACCCGGAAATGGCGATTAAGATAACCAGCATAATCAAAATAACAATATCTCTGTTAAGTTTAAGGCCGGTGCCGCCGGCAGAGACAGTCTCTTTGTCGGAGCCATGGCCATGATGATGTTTGTGGTTTTCTGTTGACATATGGACATTTTAAGCAAATTATTTATTTACGAACTTAAATAAATAATTTAACCTTTAAATAATTAATCTTTTAATTTTTAACTATCGCCCCAAGGCCGCCTTCATTTGCCTGCCCGCCTTAACGGTGGACAAACTTGCTCCAAGCCAGTCCGCCGCGCTGACATTCGCCGGATTGGTTCCCTGCGAATTAAGATAAACCGCGACGGTGGCGTAATGTTTCGGCCACCAAAAACGATTCCACAAAAAAATCTCGTTTTTAATCTGCTCATCGGTATATCCTTTGGTTAAAAGGTACTTAACCAGTCCCTTTGCCGCCATCGCGTGCTTGCATCCGCAGGCGGAAATGGGCGCGTTGCAGCAAGGATGGTAAACGCTTCTGGTGATGGCCTTGAATCTTTGTTGCTCGTCGGCGCCGGTTAATTGCGTTTTGTTCATGGCGACCAGCATATCATAGCCGTTTCCAGGCGTTTTGGCGCTCAATGTTACCGGCTGCCCCTGCCACTTATACGGCCGGACGGAGTCGGCGTCTTTCGGTAAAATGGCCGCGATTACCTCGCTCTCGTTGGCGTTATCGCTTAACGCGATATTCGGACCGGCCGACGACGCGACGCCGGCCGCATTCGGAATCAGCCCGATTAAATATTGGTTAACCGCGAAAAGCAGCGCGACAACAATCATTAAGCTGTTAATGGTTTTTTTCATATATGGTTTTATGGAAAAACGAAAGGTGGATAATTTCACGTTAAGCGCGCGAAGCGATATACGCCGACACGCGCGCCGTAAACCGCCATTAACCAACCGCTCCGTTAATATTTATTAAATAATTTATTATTTTGTTAAAAATCGCGAATAATGCCGCTGCGTACATTATATACCATACCGCGCGTTATATCAACAAGCCGTATCGTCTCGGCGCGTTTTTAGGGTATTTTAACGAATAATCCGCAAAAAGGCCAAATCCGGGCTACGCCGGCGTCTTTCTTATTGTACCACATCGGTATTGGCGCCGACAACCCCCCGCGCGCGAGCGGACGGCTGTTCGCCTCCAAACCTTGATAACATCACGACTCGCGTTTTGGCTCCGCGCGGCGGCTATACGCAAAAACGACCAAACAAACGCGCGCGAATACTCTCGCGTTCTCACGCGGACAAACACTCCCATACTCCAGAGTATGGGAGTGTTTGTTCGGAGCGTGAAGCAGGTGGGCGAATTGTATGGATTAAACGGGGAGGCCGCTTGCTCGGCTTCATACCTCGCGCCACGATTATTTTTCAGCTTCCGGCGAATCAAACAACAAGTTGACATACTGGCCAAACCGTTTTAAAATTTCCGGATCTCTGCTATTAACGATATTTACCTCTTCCACGGCCTTGTCAATATCGCCTTGCAAATAATACAGCTTTGACAAATCAATCCTGTAATCCAAACGATCCGGCTCTTCTTCTATTAATTTCAAATAAAACGGAATGGCGTCTTTATATCTTTTGTTATACAATAAATACTCAATAATTTTTATGTTGTTGCCGCCGCTATCGCCGTGAAGCTGTTTAATTCCTTCGTCAAAATATTTTTTCGCTTCTTCGGGGTTATCTCGGCGCAAGGCGTTCGCGAGCATAATTTTCACTTCCCCGAACCATGGCAAGCGATCACTGAAATCTTTCAAGGTTTTTACGGCTTCCTCGTTTTTTCCCTCTTTCAAATAAACGTTATAAAGCAAATAAACCGCTTCCGGCCTGCCCGGACTTAACTCCACCGCTCTTTTTAATATTTTCTCGGCGTATTCCAGTTCTTTTTGGTTGTTGGAATTATTTATTATCAGCTGCCCCAAATATAATCTCGGCCTTATGTCAAGCGGATGATTTTCAACGGCGAATTGGAGCTTGTTTCTGGTTAATTCGTAGAGCCGATTAATGTCTTCTTGCTTCGCGCCCGGCTCCGAGCTTAAAACAGAGAACATTTTGTATAATTGCGCCGATATTTGGGAGCTTCCGTATTTGCCGCTCAAGGCGTATTTGAAGCCGCTGTATGACAAATCCGGGTCCGCCACGACATAATAATATCCGTTAAAAAAACTTTTGTTGATTTTGAGCGGACGGTAAACCAATTTATAAAACGCGTAAACATTGGCGGCGGCCAAAACAATAAGCAGAATCGGGCCCGCCTTGCTTAACAACGCTTGATAATTCTTGCCGCCTTCTTTCAAGTCGTTAAGCCATTCTTCTCGCTCTTCTTTCCGGTACTTAAAGCTGACATAAGCGATAATGAAAAAATACAGCAATGACACGCTTAACACGTCAAAAACAAAAAAATTATGGACAAAATAAGCGGCAAGCAGGCTGAAAAACGAAACAAATAAATAATAGTCCTTGTCTTTTCGCTTATACAGCGCGTAAAGCGCGTAAATAAAAATGGAAAGATAGGCCAGAAGCCCGAAAACTCCGCTTGACACCAATTGATCAAGGTAAATATTGTGGGTTCTGTCAAACCAGTCTTCGCTGATCTCCGGGGTAAAATATTTATTATACACGTAGTTGAAATTTTCCGGCCCCACGCCCAATATCGGCCTCTCTTTAAATTCGTCAATCGCCCATCGCCAAACAATAATCCGGTTTTTGACGGTCGCGTCCGACATTGAAATGGTCGCCATCCTTCTCACAAACTCAATGTCGGAGCTTGCCAACTTGTCTTTGGCGAAATAAAAAGAAAATCCGAGCGACAAAATAACCAGCAATAATGCCAGAGAATATTTTTTGGCCCTCCCTTTGGCGAAAACAACATTGATAAGCAGCCAAACAAGCGCGCCGATCGCCAAGCCCAATATCGCGCCTCTGGTGGAAGTAAGGAACAGGACCCAAACATTGATTATGGTGATGAGCAAAGTGGCATACTTAAACTTCCTGTCGCTTTCTTTGAGATAATTATACGCGCCCAGCCCTATCGCCAAAAGAAGATAGCCCGCCAAAAAAGCGGCGTTTCCCAATGTGCTCGCCGCTCTGCCGACTCCGGCTTCAAAAACCGGCAAAAGGTCAAACTTCTGGATTATGCCGTAAAGCGAAACAAAAAAACTGGCCGCCAAAATCACCCTGATGGCGTTTATCCAGTCTTTTTCTTCCCTGAACGCGTTTATCAGCAAAAAAAAGTAAACGGATAAATAAATTATGCCGACAACTCCCTCCATTCTTTCAAAATCGGACCAAAAGCTCCTGTAAAAATCCAAGCCGAAAAGGGCGGCGATAAAATTAACGGACAAAAACAACAGCACCAAAACAAAGGCGGTGTTCATTTTCGGCTTATACTTGTCAAAGTCAATAATCAACAGCAAAAAATACAGTGTTAAGCCGATCTGCGCGGCAAGGCGAAAAAACACAACTTTGGTGATAATGAACGGGAAAAAAAATCCTGTCGCGTAAATCAAAGGTATTATAAAAACCGAATACAAGGTTATTTTTAACGCCGTCAGCAATTTGCCTTCCATATATGACTTCGCGCCCCTCGGATAATCGCGCCGGCAATAAGCCGTTATTCGCCCATGGGCCGACAAGATTATCCAAATAGCGTAGATTTTATTTTAGTTTATTGATTTCCCGCTCAAACGCTTCTTTGTTTTGCGGTTGCTTTTCTTTCAACCGCTCGTAAATTTTAATCGCTTCCTTTTTTTTGCCGACATCCCCCAGCCAAACGGCGTATTCTTTCAACAAGACGCCGTTATCTTCGTTAAGCGATTGTTCGGTGTTTTCAATTCCCCTTTTATAGGTATCCTCAATCCTGTCGTAATCTTCGGGATTTTCAACTTTATATAAATTCGCCAATTTTACATAGTTCATTCCGATATACTTGTTCAAGGAAATCGCTTTCTCGTAAGCGGCCTCCGCGCTTTTAAACGCTTTCATTTTCGCGAGCAAGTCCCCGAGAGAAAGCCAAATTACCCGATAATCGCTCTTTAAGCCAAGCGCCTTCAAGTATAATTCGTATGACTCGCGGTACTTGCCCAGATAACTTTCGTATAGCGCGAGATTATTGTACAAAACCACCAATTCGCTTTCTTTTTTTTCGTTGGCGATTTTTTCCTTTATGTTTTTTATTTTATCCGAATAAAATTTTCGGGATTGCTCGGATAATTTTGTTTTTTTCTCCCATACCAGCCCTTCTTTGTCGTCAAGCAAGACAAAAACGGCGTTTTTGTCCGTTGCCGGCTTGTTTTTGCCGGCATTATTGTCTTTTTTGCTAAAATTAAAAAAAAGAAAAATAATCGGTATAATCAAAGCGACGATAATCGCGATTATTTTTTTTGATTTAATTTTCGGCATATTATTTTCGGTTCTTCGGATAATTTTGCGGGCAACTGCTCGTATCGCCCTTGCCATTCCGGAATGGCAAGAAAAAACGGCTTATGTCGCCCGCGGAATTATCCGAAGATCCTTGTTTTAACTGTTTTCATTATACAGCTTAAAAAATAATAATTCAATACAACAAGGACGAGGCAAAGCCTCGTCCTTGTTTAGTAGACCGTTTCAATCGGTTCTTAGAATGATTGGGCGTCAGTCATATTCTTCAACAGGTAAGCGTTTGTCCAGTCAGCCGAAGTGGTTGAATGGTTGGCCGCCGACCTGTCAGACCAAACGTTGTTCACGCTGCCTCTGATTGACTCGGAAGAAGCGGTTGATCCGGCAGATGTATCCTGCCTGAATTTAACCGTCATGGTATCGCCCGTGTCGCCCCAACCGGATACCGTGCCTCTGACTGAATATGTCTTGGCGGTGGTGCCGATTGTCAATACATCATCGTCAACGGCGCCGACAATCAATTTAACGTTGCCGTTGCTGTCAGGATCAACGACGGTGTCGGTGATCTGAGTTGATGTATTAGGATCATAGAGATACGTGTCAACGACAGTAACTCCGCTGGTCGTGAAGGTAAAGCTTAATTGCTTAATCTCAATGTTGCCCGCGCCGTCAGCCACTACGCTAAACTTGAATAAATCAGAGCTGGATGACGGGGTGGTTGAGATTGACTGCTTGGTGAATGTCGGCTTGGATTTCCTGACATACATACTGTTGCCGCTGATGTCGGCGCTGCCCACGGAAGTTACCGAAGAGCCCGAATCACCGGTGGCTTTAAAGCCGTTGTCGTAGTCAAGGTAAATCTTGCCGTTATTTCCCGAAGCGCCGTTTTCGGAAAGAAGAACGGTGTCAACGGAAGTGCTTAAATTAGCGTCGCCATCCTTAGGTACGTACATGGTAAGACCCGTGAATGTGGCGGTCGCGTAAGGTTGGCCTGACGCCGAAATGAACGGAGCGCTAGCCGTCTGGGTTACGCCATCCTTATCTTTGTAAGAAATGGTAACCTGCGCCGTGTTGCTGGCGAAATTAGCTTCTGTTTTGAGCAACAGCTTGCTAATGGTGTATCCTTCGTTGGCGGCGCTGAAAGTAACCTGCGTGGAAGGATTTCCGGTTGAGCCGGCGATTACTATGGCCGCGTCGGCATGACTGCCGTTGTTGGCGTACAGCGCGCCCGCGCCAATGGTGATGGTCTGAATGTTAATCGCGGTGGCTGATACGGTGTTTCCGGTGATAGCGCCGCTTCCTTCAGCGTCAATATTGGCGATCCAAGGACCATAATCAGATCCTGAAATTACATTGGCGTAAACATCAATAACCTTTGAACCGGAAGCCGGAATGCTAAGACCGGTTACGGTGTAAATGTTAGATGTTGAAGGATCCACTTTCTCGTCGCCCAACTGGGTTCCGGTGGCGTGGTCTTTCAAAATCATATTGGTTACGGTTGCTTGCTCGGCAGAGCTTAACGTAACCGTGATTGAGCTTACGTCAACTCCTTCGGAAGCGCCGGCTTGCAATACGAATGAACCCACTTTGGCGTTATTGGTGCCGGCAACTATTGTTTGGTTGCCGTAACCGGAGAATTTGGAGATGGTTAACGCCGCCGCGGTAATGTTCAAGGTATTGGCGGCCACAGCGCTTGACGGAGCGCTGAAAGTTCCGAGAGAACTTACTCTTTGCGCGTTGCCCGAACCGGCCGTAATGCTGACCGTAACCGTTTCTCCGCCGGAATAACTGGTTGAAGTGGTGGTTTTGATGTCACCGATAACTTGAACCTTGGCGGTTGTGCCGGCAGCCACAACGAATGTTGAACCGAAGGTAAAGTTAACATCGGTTGCTTCTGTCAAGTCTTTGGTTGTTCCGACTTGAGTGCCGTCCACGTAAACCTTACCGTTGTCAATACCGCCATTGGCTCCGCCAACGACATTAGCTTGAACGTTCAAGTTCTTAATCTTAATGTCTTCGCCGGAAGCCTTGAAGTCCCATTCTCCCAAAACAACATTGGTTCCGTCAACAACCACGTCCTCTGTCGGAGAATTGGTGGACTTGCTGATTGATAATGATCCGGAAGCAATCTTCCAGTCATTTGAACCTGACGGCTTGATGATTGACCATGAGCCGGCTGAATACGGTTGGACATAGACGCCGTAATTGGTGTCTTTGACTATAACATCGGCCGAATTCTGGAATGAGAAGTAAAAATCCCTGGTGGAACCTTTTACCACGTCACCCCTCAAGCTAAGCGCCCTTGAAGCTCCTTTCGGAATGATATAAGGGTTGCTTGACATATCAATGACAACTTCGTTGTTGCTGTTCAAAGCGGCCGCTTCGCCCAATAGGGTACCGCCTTGATATAACTTGAAGTTCGCCAAATCATCCTGCTGAATGCTGCCTACGGCGGTAAATACCAATTTCTCAACCGCTAATTCTTGGTTGGATCCAACCAAGGTAACCTTCCATAATTCTTGATCGGTCGTGTCCGGATCTATGGAAGTATCCGCCGAACTTGGCGTATTGTAATTTGAGAAAGTCAATTTGCCAAGATCGGAGGCAACGGCGGTTGACATCGGATTGCCGCTTACCGGGAATGAACCGCTAACGGATGCTCCATCGGTAACGATATCGCTTGCCGCGTTAACATTAAATCCGATGGTCTTTCCGGAAGTGGCGCTGTAAAGAATATCACCTTTTACGGTAATGGTCTTGGTTTGTCCGGCCGGAACGGTAAACAACCCCGATACGGCGTTGTTGAAGGTCGCGTAGCCGGAAGAAACGGAAGAAGCGTCGGTTAATCTGGTGTCACCGTCAAAAAGATACAAGTTCTCAACATCGGAATCGGTTGAAATGCCGGTTCTCTTCACTCTTAAAGTATCAACTCTTACATCGCCATCGCTTGAAGCGGTAAAGTTGATGGCAAGGAAGGGAACCAATGCTTGCCCGTTTCCTGTTGTTGGGGTTGTATTGGTGATAACCGTGGCGCTTGCCGGATTATCCGCCGATAAGCTGACGGTTAAGCCGGTTCCCGCGCCGGCGACTCCGCCCGCGCCCGATGAAGTGTCAATAAGCGCGCTTTCAGCGCCGATAATATCGGTACCGGTTGCCGGAATAGGCAACGTGGTGGTGATAATATTGCTTGCTTGAAAGCGATTGGCGGTAAACGCCGCTTCATCGGCAATCTTTCTCGCCTTGCCGTCCGCGTCAATGTAGTAAACATCGGCGGAATCGGCTTTTTTAATTAATGAGCCGGTCGGGTAAGCGGTTCCGTCCAATTGCTTGGAGCTGATTGTGTAGTTGGTGAAGAAAGCGTCCGGAACGTCAACCACCCTGCTGGCCCAATTATCTCCGTATAAGGTTTTAGCCGCGCTCTCGGAGGCGATATGCACTAAGCTGCCGCCCGGTTCAACGGCGTAAACCTTCGGATCGGTTGTGATTTTAACTAATTTGGTGCCCGGTCTGATTGTAACATTCGCTCCAAGAGGATAACTCTCCAATTCTGATTGAGGAATGGTTACAACCGAAGAAAAATCTTCATACCAGGAAAAATAGGTTGTCTCATTGGGGAAAACATACCTTTTACCGTCAGCGGCCAAGTAATAAACGGATGAAAGTCCGTCCATTTTAATCAGGTCTCCGGCAGAGGCCGTGGCGCCCGCGTCAGGGGCGGTAACAACGCTCATTGAGAGAACCGTCATAAACATTACGCTGACGATAAATGCTTTGCGTAATTTTTTCATAATTTGGTTTTTTTTGCCTTGACTAAACATTTATATAAAGTCCGCCGATTTCGGAAATCGGCGCGCCCGCCGGTCCGAAAGGGCCGCGAGCGATAAACTTAAATATAAATTATTTAATAAAGGCGAATTTTCGCTTTTCGGAAATTAAAATAAATTATTCAACAAAGTCGGTAAATCAACCGGAATCCCGCTCCCCCGCGCGCTTATATGCATAAGCAGGGGTAAATAGCATGGGGTTTATTCACCTCCGTGCGCTTAAGCAAGCTCTTGCACATAAGCGCGCAGAGAAAAGCTTAGTTGATCTACCTTCCCGTTAAACAAGATATTTAATTCCAAAAAGCAATTTTTATTTAATGTTAAACATCACCTTCCCGATTTTTCGGGATCGACCTTTACGGGTCATGTAATCCGCTTAACGCGGATTGCTTTGCCGGACGCCAATCGCCAAGCAAAACAATCGGCGCTAAATTGTAAAAATTTTCCTCTATTTAAGAGGGTTGTCGCCGGTCGTGGTCGCGCTATCGGCCCCCGCTTCTCCGCTAACCCCCAACACCTCCACTTCCTCGGTGGTGGTGGCGCTTTCGCTTTGCGTTTCGCC
>JALUVW010000028.1 GCA_027020105.1 Candidatus Falkowiibacteriota bacterium | reverse complement strand
TGTCCGAAATGATGCGCAGGCCGATTGAAGAATTGTCCAAGGGTTATCGCCAGCGCGTGGGATTGGCTCAAGCGATAATGCATAATCCGGATGTTTTGATTTTGGATGAGCCCACCACGGGGCTTGACCCGAATCAAATCGCGGAAATCAGGAGTTTAATTAAAAAAATCGGACGGGAAAAAACAGTAATTTTCTCAACGCATATTTTGGGCGAAGTAAGCGCGGTTTGCGACAGGGTCATTATAATCAACAATGGAAGGATAGTGGGCGAGGGAACGCCCGACGAACTGGTCAAAAAAGCGGGAGCGAAAGAGGTTATTTACGTGAAAATAAAAGGACCGAAAAATGATGTTTTAAATAAATTGCGGGAAATGGAAAATGTGGAAAAAGCGGAAATCAAAGACAAGGAATCCGATGATGTTTACGGATACGAAATAGAGCCGAAGCGGGGCGTTGATTTGCGCGAGTATTTGTCCATGACGGTGATGAGGGGCGGGTGGAGTATTTTGGAGTTTAGTAAAAAAAGTGTGAGCTTGGAAGATGTTTTTAGGGAACTAACAAAGTAAATGTAAAATTTAAAAATCAAAAATCAAAATGACAGTTTAAAATGTAAAATAATTTTAAATTTTGCATTGTCATTTTGCATTTTGATTTTTACACTTTGATTTAAGATGTTATGAACAGAAAATATATAAAAACAATCTACACACTATTTAAAAAAGAACTAATGAGTTATTTCAACTCCCCAATCGCTTACATTTTTATCGGCGTGTTTTTGGTTGTCGGGAATTGGCTGTTTTTCAATTCTTTCTTCTTGGTCGGACAAGCGAGTTTAAGAAATTATTTTGTTCTGCTTCCATGGATATTTTTATTTTTGGCTCCGGCGGTGACTATGCGGCTTTGGGCGGAGGAGAAGAAAAGCGGCACGATAGAATTTCTGCTTACTCTGCCGATAACCGATTGGCAGGCGGTTTTGGCTAAATTTTTCGGCGCCTTGGCGTTTATGACCGTTACTTTGCTGTTATCAATAACCTTGCCCGTTTCGGTCGCTTTTTTGGGGAATATTGATTTGGGCCCGATAATCGGCAGTTATCTCGGCGCTTTATTTTTGGCCGGATCATATTTGTCCCTGGGCCTGTTTGTTTCCGGCTTAACCAAAAACCAAATAATCGCCTTCGTATTGGGGCTTGTCGCTTGTTTCGGGGCGTTTATTGTCGGCGCTGATTTTGTTTTGGCGGGCGCCCCCCAATTCGCGGCGCCGATTATGAAGTTTTTGGGGCTGGGGAGCCATTTTAACAATATCGCCAAGGGCGTAATTGACTCCAAGGACATAATTTATTATTTATCGTTTATATTCTTGTTTTTGTGGTTGAACGCGATGACTATAGAAAAAAGAAGTTGGCGATAGCGCGAGCGGCGGGCCGCCCATGTCCGCTTTATTTCCGGCAGTTCGCGTTTTTCGCGATTTTATATGAAGTTAAACAAAAAATTACTTAAAAATTCCAATTTCGCTTTAACCGTGGTTATCGTCATCGGCATTTTGGCGGTGGTTAACTTTTTTTCCTACCAATTGTTTTTTCGTTGGGACTTGACCGAAAACAACGATTACTCAATTTCAAAGACAAGCAAAAAAACCGTCGGCAATTTGGATGACATCGTAAACATTAAAGTTTATTTCAGTGAAAATCTTCCGGCCAGGTATATAACGTTAAGGCAAGAGGTTGGAGATATTCTGGATGAATACGCAAACTACTCAAACGGAAATATCCGAGTGGAATTTATTGACCCGGCCGATGACGAAGATTTAAAGCGAGAGCTGGCGATGAAGGGAATTCCGGAATTGCAGTTTAATGTCTTGGAAAAAGACAAGTATCAGATAGTGCGGGGCTATTTGGGAATGGCGGTGCAATACGGAGGCGACACGGAAGCGATTCCGGTTGTTCAGGATACCCGCGACTTGGAATATCAGGTTACCTTGGCCATAAAAAAAGTGACGGGACAAATTAACGCGGTTGTCGGTTTTGTCAGCGGCGATTCCACGCTTGATATTCAAGACGAGATAAGCGACGCTTACCGAAAAGTGAGCCGGCTTTATCAAACAAGGCAGGTTGATTTAACCGCGGGGGCGGTTCCGGCCGACATAAACACTTTGGTTATCGCCGGTCCGGAAGAGCGATTCAGCGAAGAGGAATTAAAAGCAATTGACGCGTTTTTAACGCGGGGAGGGTCATTGTTGGTGTTGGCTGACGGCGTTAAAGTGGGAGACGGACTTATGGCGACCCCCAATGACACGGGCTTGGGCGGCCTGCTTGAAAATTACGGCGTAAGATTAAACAATGACTTGGTTCTGGACGTGTCTTCGGCAATGGCTTCGTTTAACCAAGGTTTTATCACTTTTTCAACCAATTATCCGTTTTGGGTTAAAGTTTTAAAGCAAGGGTTTGACCGGGAAAACGCTTCAGTCGCGAAGTTGGAAAGCGCGATATTTCCTTGGGTAAGCAGCATAGACACACTGCCCGACAAAATCGGCGAGGGAAACAATGTTGCATATTTGGCGCGGACAACGGATAGGGCGTGGACGCAGACTGAAAATTTCAATTTAAACCCGCAGCAGATGTTTTTTCCGACCGGAAACGCCGGGCAACGCAATTTGGCGGTGTTGGTTTCCGGCAAATTCAACAGCGCTTACGGCCAAGGATCAACTGAGTTTGGCCGCTTAATAGTTGTCGGTGACAGTGATTTTATGACGGATGGATTTATCCGACGCAATCCCGATAATTTAATCTTGTTCCAAAATCTTGTTGATATTTTAAGCCTGGACGAGGATTTGATAAATATTCGCTCCCAGGGAGTAACCGAACGCCCCATCAAGGAATTGTCAGACGGCGCGAAAGCGGCAATCAGGTACGGCAATATTTTCGGCCTGACTTTAATCGTGGTGGCGTTTGGCTTGATCAGATATTATATCAGGCGGAGAAACAAGTTCGTTGACGAGTTGTAATTTAACATAACGCGAATCTACGAATTTTTACGCGAATTACGCGCACGCGCGAAGCCGCAAACCAAATATTCGCGCAATTCGCGCAATTCGCGGATTCGTATTATCCTTGTATGAACAAAAAAACATTATTTTTGGGCGGAGTTTTAATTGTGTTAATAGTTTTGGCTTACGTCTATCAAGGACCGCTTAAAAAATGGCAGGCGAGCTTGGGCAAACCGAACAATTTTTTAAGCAAGCTTAATGTTGAGCGGATTGATAAAATGGAAATTACCAAAAACGGACAAACGACGACTTTGGAGAAGCAAGGCGAAAGATGGAAGATCGGCGGCACCAAAGATTTTTACGCGCAAGACAGCGTTGCCGATAACGTGATTCAAGAATTGGAAAAAGCGATTAAATCCGAGCTTGAATTGGTAAGCGTTAACAAAGACAAAAAGGGCGAGTTTCAGACGGGCGAAAACGGCATAGTCGTCGCGTTGTACCAAGGGGACACGGTCGTTGATTTTATCGTCGGCAAAATAGGCGATAATTTTACGAATACATATATTTCCCGCCCGGGATTAAATAACACTTATTCAGTGAAAGCGAATTTATTCGGCGCGTTTAACCGGTCGGAATGGCGCGACCGGACTATTTTTTCCTCTGACAAAGAGAAAATTACCAGAATCAGATTTCAGTATCCGCGCAGGGAGTTCGTAATTGAAAAAACGGGCGATTTATGGAGCGGGGTGTCGCCTTATAAATTCAAGGTTGACGAGAAAAAGATTGACAAGGTCCTGGAGATTATGTCCGGTTTAACGGCTGTTAGAATTCCGGAGCAAAATTTTGAAGGAACCGGTCTGGACAAGCATAATATAATCGTTCAGGCGACGGGCGAAGGGATTGATAATGTCATAATGATTGGCGATGACAATGGTGAAAAATTATATTTCGC
>JALUVW010000027.1 GCA_027020105.1 Candidatus Falkowiibacteriota bacterium | reverse complement strand
GAGACTTCTGTACTACCACTATACTAATCCCGCAAATTTTTAAAATTTAAATTTATTTCTTTTCACTGGTAATCCACGGTTGGGAATCGCCCCTCCTCTCGCGAGAGGAGGGGTTGGAGACTTCTGTACTACCACTATACTAATCCCGCAAATTTTTAAAATTTAAATTTATTTCTTTTCACTGGTAATCCACGGTTGGGAATCGCCCCTCCTCTCGCGAGAGGAGGGGTTGGAGACTCCTGTACTACCACTATACTAATCCCGCAGATTAGCTAAAGGTTCATAAAGTTATAAAGTCCATAAAGTAAGAAGCGAAAAAACTTTTAACCTTATGGACTTCACAAACTTTCAACTAAACTCTACTTTGTTTCCTTGTGCGGAATATGCTTTCCGCAGAATTTGCAGAATTTTTTCAACTCCAACCGACTTTTCAGAGTTTTCTTGTTTTTTCGAGAATAATAATTCACCCTTTTGCATTCCGCGCATTCTAATTTTATCATATTGTCTTGGGACATATTTTGGTTTTCGATTTCAGATCTTCGATTTATTTTCAAAAACCGAACCAATCTATAAATCAGTTATTTAATTTAAATTATATAAAAAAATGCGTTTTAACGCATTTTAATTTATATAATAATGGTATTACAAAACCGTTAAAAAGTCAATATTTCAACAATAAAGCAATGAAACAATTCTTCTAACTCTTCCATAATCCGTGCAGATTGCAATACGCTCTCGCTTGGATATTTTCCCCTTTGGCGCAAAATTCCGCTCGCGGCTCATCGCCCGGATTTAAAAATCGCTTACAGGATTTTCCGTCAACCAACAATTCAATCCACTCTATGAAATGCGCTTCTTCCATCGGATGCGCCGCGGAGCCGACTTTGACCAAAACACCCTTGTCCGTTTGTTCCATAACGGGGATATGTTTCTCTGTTGCCGCGTCAACCGCGTTTTCTTCCCGCGGTTTCATCGGCTCATTGCAGCAAACCAATTCTCCCGCTCCGGTATGCAGAATTTCCACGATATTGCCGCAAACATTGCATTTGTAAATTTGATTTAATTTAGTCATAAAAAATTCTCCCAACCCCCTTCGCCGTAGAGACGAGGCAGTGCCTCGTCTCTACGGAGGACAAGCCCCGATATCAGCGGGGGCATTATTAGTACGACTCGCAAAATAATTCAAAATACTTTTGCGGATGCCGGCAGGCGGGACATTTTTCCGGCGCTTCTTGTCCTTCATGGATGTAACCGCAATTGCCGCATTTCCATTTTCGCGCCTCGTCTCTCTTAAACACTTTTCCTTGCTCTAAATTATCCAGCAATTTCCTGTACCGCGCCTCATGGGCTTTTTCGGCTTCGCCCACCCGCCTGAACATCTCCGCGATATCGCTGTGCCCCTCCTCTTCCGCTTCTTGCGCCATTCTCGGATACATATCGGAATTTTCAAAATGCTCTCCCTCAATCGCGGCTTTTAAATCTTCCGCCAAATCGTTAACCAGCCCCAATTCTTTCGCCCATAATTTGGCGTGCTCTTTTTCATTCTCGGCTGTTTCCAAAAAAATATTAGCCATTTGAACATAGCCGGCTTTTTGGGCCACTTTGGCGAAATAAGTATATTTGTTCCTTGCCATAGATTCGCCGGCAAAGGCGTCTTCCAAATTTTTCTTTGTTTTTTCTCCTAAATTTTTCATATTTTTTTAATAAATTCACAATATTCTTTTTCCCGCGAATGCCCGGAAACAATATCGGAATTATTTTATTTTTAATAATTTACTTACACTATTCGCCCGCGTCTTTGAATAAGAAAATCATTAAACGCGTTGTTTAAATTTTTTGGCGATCAAACATATCTTTGATAAAAACCGAAACGGCCGTCGCGACCGGAATTGACAAAATCGCTCCCACTATGCCGGCGATTTGAAATCCTATTAAAAGCACGGCTATGCTCACAATCGGATTCAGTCCCACGGCTTTTTGCATTATCTTCGGCACTAAAATATTATTTTCCGTCAACTGTATAATATAATACAAAACAGCGACGAACAAAGCAAGCACGGGGGCCTGCGTAAACGCCAAAAACACGGCCGGTATGGCGGCCAATATCGGGCCCAAGTACGGAATAGATTCGGTCAAGCCGGCGATTAACGCCAAAACCAGCGCGTATTTAACTCCCAATATTGACAAGCCGGTATATGTTAAAACAAAAATGACCAAGCTCAAAATCAACTGCCCCCGCAACCACATACCGATTTTTTTCTGCATACGGTTGATTAATTGCATAACATACGGCTGGTGCTCGCTCGGCGCTATTGAAAAAATCAATTTCTTTATGGCGTTTTCCTCCACTACCATATAAAAAGTCAAAACCAAAACCAAGAAGAAAGAAAATATTCCGCCGAAAATGCCGGTAACGGTTGAAAACACTCCACCGGCGGCATTTTGCAGCCCGGAGCTTATCGTCCCAAGGCCGTCTTTCATATTGCTTAAAATGCCGCGCTGGTCGGTATATTCTTTCAAGGCGGAAAATCCGGCGACCATCTTGTCTAAAATTTTGGGGAAACTGGACGCCAAGTCACTTACTTCTTTGACAATGGGAGGAATGATTAAGTAAATCACCAAACTGACAAAAGAAAACAAAACAAAATAAATCAACAATACTCCCACGCCTCTTGGAATTTTTCTCTTCTGCATCCAATCCACCCACGGATCAATGGCGCTGGCCAAAATCAAAGACACGAAAAGAACCGCCAGGATATCCCTGATTAAATAAAGAAAATAAACGATTAAAAAAATTAAGATAATTTTAATTATCGCGCCGGTGGTTATATTGATATTTATCGGCCTGTTTTTCAGTTCCATGCTCTACTAATTACAAATCCATTACAAATTTAGAATATATAAAAATTTGTACTCTTGTAATGAAATTTATAATCTGCAAAATATTGATTATCTTAATTTTATTATATAATATATCCAAAATTTAGGCAAATAAAAACCCCTGCGGAAAACAGGGTAAAATTGAAATAAAAAAGGAGGGCGGAGCGGCCGACAAGAAGTCCGGCCGCTCCGACGAGGGGGGGAGGGGGAGGGAGATATAAATCTCTCCATGATAGAGGAGACCCGGCGCCGGACTTAAAGCCCTTTTGAGCCTCCCCTCTAATAGGGAGAGAGTTATGCTAGAAAATTATGTTATGCTGTCTCCGCATTTTGCTTATGCGCCGCTTGGCGCCGTTCACATAGAGTGTATCCTCTTCCTCAATTTCTCTTTTACACTCTATGCACTTGTCCGTGAACGGCACGGACATCAAGCGCGCTATCGGAATTTCGCAACCGCAATAGGCGCAAATCCCGTATTCGCCGCGCTCCAAGCGCTCAAGCGCCTCTTGGCATTTTGCGATCATCTTTTTCCTTACCTGAATTAATGATAAGGAAATATCTTGCGGAGGAGAATAATCTGCGGGATGTTCACGGCTGACATTTGTCGCCATTTCCGACAAATTGCTTTTTGCGCGACAACTCAACTCTATCAGCTCCAGCTCCAGCTCCGTTTTTTTCTCCATCAACATTTCTTTTAATTTTCTTCCCGCCAACTGCATAAAACCTCCTTTTTTTTGACTGCTCTTTTTAAAAAAATTCAAAACCCTCTTTACCAAAAACTAAAAAGAACGCCCTCCTTTCTTGCCCCGTAAGGCAGAGATTTTTTCCCTATGGGAATGTTTAAGCTAACAATACACGAATGGCGCGCTTATGTCAAGTGGATAAACGGGGTAGGCGAGGTTTCATTTAAAAAAAGACGCTCCGGATTGGAGCGTCTTTTTTTAAATGCTTGGTTCGGCTTATTTCAATGTTACTTTCGCGCCGGCTTCTTCCAATTTCTTCTTTATTTCTTCCGCTTCTTCTTTCTTTACGCCTTCTTTGACAACCTTGGGAGCCGCGTCC
>JALUVW010000026.1 GCA_027020105.1 Candidatus Falkowiibacteriota bacterium | reverse complement strand
TAAGGCCTTCAATAAATTTTCTTCCGTTAAATGTTGTCTTTAATTCTTGTTCTAATTTCTCCATAATTTTGTTGAGTTGATAATTTATTTGATTGTTATTAATAATAAGCTATATCGACCCGCGCAAAAATAAACTGCCAAAACTGTTGTTTAAAAAATAAAAGGGATTTTTACTATTTCACATAATATGCGATTACCTGAAGTTCTCATTAGGGGGTTTGGGGATTTTCACAGGAAAATCCCGGATAATCGCTATTGCGCAAACCTTCTTTTTAACAGCAATAATTTGTATGTTATGCGGAATTGTAGCATGTTTGGATTATGTTGCGGGCAAACTAAATCCATTTTCTGTTCTTATTTTAGCAAAAATACAGGAAAACACAATGTCGGGCGACCGATCAGGCGCTTCAAAAGATTAAGGGCCGGTTGATGTGAATAAATTAGCGAGCGATAGCGAGCGCAATTCGGGAAAATTTTATTTTAATTTTTTATTACAAGCTTGGCTGAAAACGAGTCGCCACTTATAACCACTTCCCAGCCGTTTTTGACAAATTTTTTTATAATTACATCAGTTGGAAAATTTATCGTATCGTATTCATCATATTTTGGCAAAGTTCCCCTCCAAATTGTTCCAATTTTACTAACTCTCGTAATTTCTTCAATGTATTTGTCGATGGTTTGTTCATCATCAGGCAGCCAACAAGGGAAAGATTCAACGCTCAAAAGCCTATCAAATGACTCGTCTTCAAACGGTAAATTTGCAAAATCACCGCCAACTAAATTTTTGGCGGTTTGTTCTTGTTCTTGTGAATATCTGTAATCTATTCCGGTACATCTTATGCCATGCTCCTTAAATTGATTATTAATTTCGTTAACCGCAATTCCTTTCCCGGAGCCAAGATCGAGCACCGTTGAGTTTTCCGCGAAAAAGTTATCAAAACCGCCAAAAATTTTTTCTTCTTTCCAATCCCATTCAAATTGCACCGACTCATCCTTGTTGGGTTTTATTTCACCGCCCGCCTCTTCAGGTATAAAATGTTCCAATTTGTGAAAATGACGCAACGACCATTGCATTGGATTTTTCGGATTCATATTTTCCGGTTTTTCTCTTAGCCAATTTTTTCTTTCGTCCCGAAAAACCATTGATTTGTAGGTTTCAAGATTACGACTTATTGCATGTTCACCGGTATCATAATAATGCTCTAAATTTTTTGGTGGTTTTTCCATAAAAATCAAAATAAAATTTGTCCGAATAATTTTTCCGCGACAGCAGAAAATCATTCATTTATTTTCACATAATGTTAGGGATATATGAAGTTTTTTGGAACGAAGTGAAAGAAAAATTTGGAGAAGTGGCAGAGGGGTTGGCGGTAAATTTTATTTTTCAAAACTTATTATTGATTAAGTTTTTTACAATGAAATATAATATATTGTGGAATTTTGATATTTTTAAAAATTTCTTGAGCATCGTTGATATAGCGCGGTTCTGATATTTTTTGGATTGTTAATTCTGATTCTTGCAATAATTCACTTAAAGTTTCCAGTGTCCAATTTACATTGGAAAATTCTATCCATTGACCGTCAATAAGCCGTATTTTAGTTTTATATCTTGAACCATCTTTATATAAAAAATTAGTTGTCTCTCTAATGGGCGAGTTTGCCATTAAAGCGCTTGGATGAACTTCAGACATAATAAATTCTCCACCCTTTTTTAAAACTCGATTAATTTCACTGAATATTTTTTGTATTTTTTCTTTTTCCGCAATATGGAGAAGAACAAAATTTAAAAGAGCATAATCAAGAGATTCATTTTTAACCATCTCAAGATTGCCGGCATCAGCCACATAAAAATCTGTATTATTCATTGAAGAATATTCTTTCTTGCAAAACTCAACCCATTTTTTTGAAATATCCACTCCTATTATTTTTTCAGCTCCAAGTTTAGCTATGGCGTTTGTTAAACCGCCATTACCACACCCAACATCCAATATTTTTTTATTCTTAGCGTTAAGTGAATCTATAATCGCAGGATAAACACTCCACCAATGTTCAATTGTTTTTTTTCTATAATTTTCTAGAAAATTATCCTCACTATATTCCGAAATTTTTTCCGCGCTATTTTGTTTAATTTTGTTTTCTAATTCATCCATTTTATCAAAAATTATTTATTACAAAATTAACTATCTCGTTGGTTTTTGCGCGTCCTCCCATATCTTTTGTGGTTATTTTATTTTTGAAGGCCTTATCTAAAACCTTTTCCATTTTTTTAACAGCGTTTGGAACTTTTAACCATTTTTCCAGGGCGTGGGCAGCGGCTTTTAGGGTGGCGGTTGGGTTAACGATTCCCTTGCCGGCAATATCATCTGCCGACCCATGCATTGTTTGTAATGCTTCCACTCCGTCTGCTCCCAAAACAAAATTAGAAGTGAAAAAATTTTCCTTTGTCCCAAGATTATAATAATGTATTAAAGTTTCTAACAAAGTATCTCCTATTTCGTTTCCACAAATAACAATAATCGGATTTGTTTTTTTGTTATAAATATCATGCAAAATAAAATGTAAACCGCTATCCGGCTGCATTATCAAATATTTTTGTTTTAAACTTGTCTTTTTAACTGCACAATCAATCATTTTTTGAAGTTCAATTCCCATAATATGGAATTTATAGAAAAACAGTATAGTGCTATTTTTGAATTTTGAATCAATTTGAGGGATTATGTTTTTTACAAAACTTAAAATTAACTCAAAATTTTTCTCTGAAAACAATGAGGTTATTTTTAGAATTTTTTTTGTAGATTCAATTTTTTCGGTAGTATAGTATCCTTGTATTTGGTCCCTAATAAAAAGCACATCTACTTTTTTATTTTTCTTTTTAAGGGTTATTGGGGCCACTTTAATGCTTTTTGCTTTTCTTCTGAGATAATACAGAGTTTCCGCGTTAATCGCCGTTCTGAACATGCCTACCCCGTTTTTCCTTAAAAATATTTTGTTATATTTCAAAATATCGTTCACCTCCTTTTCGCATATCTTTTTGACATAAGAATATGATTTGTTGTAATAGTGGTCTTTTAAATCCCAAAATGTATGAGGATTATATCCAAATAATTTTTCAAAAGATAAAAACTCAACACTATTCCCTGTTTCTTGCTTATAGATTTTAGAAACGACTTTTTCAAAAATTTTAGCCAGTTCCGGACCTGTCCCTCCTCCCTCAATTAATCCGATTGTTTTTATACATTGTTGTTGATTTTTCATAAAAAAGTTGGTGATTATAGTTTATAAATTTTTATTATTAAAATTGTTTTCTGTAGCGGAGCGGAAGAAAAATTTGGGTGAGAGGCGAGCCGAGCCTTTTTCCGCATACTCGGTGTTAGGCGAGGGTGACCCCTCCCTTCGCAAAGGGAGGGGGAAAGCGCAGCGTCCCCGTAGCGTTTTTCTCAAAAATAATTACCTTATTATTAGAGCCATTTTGAAATTTTTTAGGCTTGACACGAGATTGATTTTCTGCTACCATATTGTGATACCATTTCGGTATTATAGTTCATTAACTTGAAAAAAGGAGGACGCAGAAATGCAGAATGTGTTTAAGTACACCATCCCAATGGAAGATTATTTTTCCCTCGATTTGCCGGAAGGCGCCAAGATTCTGACGGTTCAGGAACAACATGGCGGTGCTCAAATCTGGGCACTCGTCAATCCTGATAATCCGACAGAGACTCGGAATTTCCGGCTGGCTGGTACTGGTCATCCAATCAAGGAAAGTCCAGACACGCTGAATTACGTCGGCACTTTCCAACTTGCGGGAGGTAGCTTCATTGGCCACGTCTTCGAGATAAAGTAAAAGTAAAAGGGAAAAATAATCTGATTCAACACAAGGAGCGACCAAAACTGGTTGTTCCTTTTTTCTTTAAAAAATTTCAAAAGGGCTCTATTTTAAAATGAAAATTATTTTTGAGAAAAATGTCGCCTAA
>JALUVW010000025.1 GCA_027020105.1 Candidatus Falkowiibacteriota bacterium | reverse complement strand
CTTTTTTTAAATGCTTGGTTCGGCTTATTTCAATGTTACTTTCGCGCCGGCTTCTTCCAATTTCTTCTTTATTTCTTCCGCTTCTTCTTTCTTTACGCCTTCTTTGACAACCTTGGGAGCCGCGTCCACCAAATCCTTGGCGTCCTTCAAGCCCATGTCCGTAATTTCGCGAACGGCTTTAATAACCGCGATTTTGGTCGCGCCCGCGTCGGTAATCTCAATGTCAAAATCGGACTTTTCCTCGGCGGCGGCTTCTCCGCCGGCAGCCGGACCGGCGGCCATCATCATGGCCGGAGCGGACGCGGATACGCCGAATTTATCTTCCAAAATTTTGACCAATTCGGCCAAATCCAAAACCGACATTTTTTCAATCTCCTCAACAAGAGATTTGAATTTATCAGGGACAACAACTTCTTTTTCAGCGGTTGCCGCTTCCTCGGTTTTCGCTTCCTCCGGTTGAGCCGCCTCTTCCTTTGGAGCGTCTTGCTTTTGTTCTTCTGACATATATGTTTGTAATTTGAAATTGGAAATTTGTAATTTGCGGCTTTAAAGCCAAATTACCAATTGCCAATCACTATTTTAAATTTAAAATTAAAATTATCCTATTACTTTATTGTTTTCTTGTTATTTTTTTTGCTTGCCCTCCGAAGCTTCGGCGCGGGAGGATTTTTTTGCTTTATCGCTTACTCTCTTCAATCGCTTTCAACACATAAACCAGATTCCTTAGATTGCCCGCCAACGCGTTTACAAAGCCGGAAACAGGGGCGTTTATTGAACCGATAATCTTGGCGTATAGCTCCCGCTTGCTTGGCAGTCCGGCCAATTCCTTGACTTTGGCGGCGTCAATATATTTGTTTTCCAAAATTCCGCCAAGAAACTCAACTTTGTCTTTCTCTTCCAGTTTATTTCTAAAACTATCCACCACTTTAGCCGGAACGACTTCGTCTTGATAGCCGAACACCGCGGCGACTTGTCCTTCAAAGCTTTTCACGTCCAATCCTTCAATTTTTAAATCTTTAAACGCCAAATCCATTAAGGTTTTCTTTGCCACATAATATTCGCCATCCTCTTTTTTAAGCGCCTTTCTCAATTCTTCGTTTTCTTTAACGCCAAGCCGGCTAAACTTCGTAAATACGATGGATTTGGATCGCTCGGCTTTATGGGCCAAATCCCGTAAAATCTCTTGTTTTTGTTCTTTGCTTTTAGGCATAAAAATTGCAAATAAAAAAATATTTTACAAATATTCAAGTAAAATATTCGCGAGTTTGTAATAATAAAAAATCCGCGTATAACCGCAGACCCGTAAAATTTTGGCTAAAATTTAACCAAAATCCATTATTTTTCCTCGGCAGGTCTTATTTTTGCGCCTGCTGTCTGCGGTTTATTAACTTGTAATATTATTATATTAGCACAATAAAAAAATATGTCAACCTCGCGCGTTGCCGGACCGTAAAATCTTTACCTGAACTTCAAGCTCTTGAATCCGTTTTTTTAAATCCTTCACCTCTCTATTAATAGCATCCACATCTTCGGTTTCAGTTTTTACGATTCTGTCTAATTTTTCCTCTATACGGTTTAGGCCTTGTTTTATGGCAAAAATATCCTGCTTTATCGGGTCTAATTTTTCGCTAAGCTTTTTCTCTAATTTCTCCTCCAATTTCTCCTCCAATTTTTCATCAATCATATTGCCGATTGCCGGCAATAAAACCTCTTCGGTAAATTGGCCCAAGCTTTCCAATGTCAACGGTTGTTGATTGTTTTGTTTTTGCATAATTTTATTCTATACCAACTGTAAACATCAGTCAATGGCGTTATTTTAAGTATTTCGCTTTATTTTTTAAATGCTCGTTATATGTTTTGGAAAAAACGGTTTCGCCTGTGTCGGGCTTGCTTAGAAAATAATTATAATCGGTATGCTCCGGATAAATCGCCGCTTTTATGGCGTTTAAGCCCGGGTTTGATATCGGTGTCGGCGGCAAACCGCGGTATTTATAAGAATTGTACGGAGAATCCACTTTTAGCTCTTCAAGCGAATGGCGCGGCTTGTTTGTCCCGAAAAAATAAGAAAGAGTGGCGTCGGATTCAAGCGCCTGGCCGTTCTTTATTCTGTCCCAAAACAATCCGGACGCTATTTTCATATCTCGCGGAGTTCTTACTTCTTTTTCAACGATTGACGCCATCCTGACGATATCATAAATCGTTCTGCCTTGTTTTTCGGCGTCGGCGCGCATTTTATCGGTCAATTTTAAACCGAAATTATCAAGCATTTTTTTAATAATATCTTCGGCGGACGCGCCCTTGAAAATTTTATAAGTATCTGGAAACAAAAATCCTTCCAAATTGGCGTTCGCGGGGGCGTCGTTTAAAAAGTCCGGCTTCTCAATCCCAAGTTTCCAATTTCCAATTTCAGCCTTTGCCAAATTAACAAAATCGCCCTCGGCAACAATATTATTATTAACCAAATATTCGTTTATGTCGTCAATCGTCCATCCCTCTATAATCTTTATCGTCAGCTCATCGTTTAAAGTTTTGCCCGCCGATAAAATCCTCGCGATTTCTTTAATGTTCATTTTCGGGCTTAAAACATATTTTCCGGCCTGTAAATTACTCTCCGTTTTATTTCGCCAAATATAAATTTTAAAATACAATTTTGACTTGATCAAACCGGCTTCCGCCAAATTCTCCCCTATCCGATCCACGCTTTCGCCTTTTTTAACAATAAAAATCTTGTCTTGCCCGTTTTTATCGGCAGGGCCGCTTATTCCTTGCCGATAAGATACGCTAACGGCGGCAAAGATAATTATTAGTAAAATTATTATGAATTTAATATTGTTTAACATAAATGCAAGAAACTTAAAGCTCAAAACTCAAAGTTCAAAGCCGCGATTTAAAACCACTCCAAGCTGGAGCATGGAGAATTAACTTGCCATGAATGGCACTTGAAAGTGTAATACATAATTTAACAAATAATAATTTCTTTGTCATCCCGGAAAATTTTGTAGCGGAGCGGAAAAATTTATCCGGGATCCAGGGTTTAACGGCACAACTTCTTTTATACTGCGTCTGTGAAATATCAACATTCATGCGGACTTACCCTGGATCCCGGGTCTCCGCTCCGCTGCGCCCGGGATGACAAAGGGAAAACTAAAATAGCTTTAAATTTTGAGTTGTGGTTTTGAGTTTTGCGCTTTGAGTTTTAAAAAATAAAAATTTTTGTTTTTGCTTAAATAATCAAATGTGATGAATATAATCATTATTAATCAGTTTTTTACTAACGGCACAAACACGAACCCGGGAAATCTTTCCTCCCTAAACTTATCTTTGCCTTGCTTCTCAATCAACACTATATCTTGCGGCCGGCACCGCGCTCCAACCGGAATAACAAGCCTGCCGTCGCTTTTTAATTGCTCCAATAATTTTGGCGGCGTTTCTTCCGCCGCCGCCGACACTAACACTTTATCAAAAGGAGCGTAACCGGGCAACCCCGCGCGGCCGTCCGCGTGAAAACACCGCGCGATTCCTTTTTGGATAAAATTATATTTGGAAATATTTTTCTCCCCGAATTCTTTTAATTCCGGAATTACTTCCACTCCGTAAACTTTCCCTTTTTCTCCGACTATCTCGGCCAACAATGCCGTAGTCCAGCCCGATCCGCTTCCTATGTCCAATATTCTATCGCCGGCTTTTGGTTGCAGTAACTCCATCATAAAAGCCACTGTCAATGGCTGCGATATTGTCTGTCCATGGCCGATCGGCAGCGGCGCGTTCACCCCCGCGTCATCCTGATCCCGGGGCAAGACAAAATCCTCGCGTTTTATTTTTTTAAACGCGTTTATGATTTCCGGAGTTTTCAGATAACCCCGCTTGATTAAATCATTAATTAACGGCATAAAAACACTTCTGCCGGCCTTTATGGCAAAACACTTTCTACCGGCCTTTAGGCCAGGGTTCGGGCGGCTTTAGCCGCGTAGCGTGACGGTGCACGGCTAAAGCCGCCCGAACCCTACCCCGCCTCTCCGCGAGAAGCGGGATAGTAGAAAAAATCCTGCTTATCTAAATGGGACAATCCCTAAACAAACATCGTAATTATGATTAAAGCGGCCAAAGCGAATCTGTAATAAGCGAAAATATTCAAACTGCGCGAGCGGGCGAATCGCAAGAAATATTTTATCGCCAAAAATCCGGTAACAAACGAAGCGATAAAGGCGATCGCCAAAACCGATACTTCCTCCCCGACAAAGGAAACTTCTCCGCCGGCGCTAAAAATTTGAGGAATTTTCATTATGCTCGCGCCAAAAATTATCGGTATGGATAAAAGAAAAGAAAATCTTACGGTCGCCTCCCTCTTTAAGCCCACTCCCAAACCTGCTATAATGGTGGTACCGGACCTGGAAGAGCCGGGAATTAAAGCGAATGCCTGGGCCAAGCCGATAATCAAGGCGTTTTTCCAATTCAATTTATTTAATCCGTCCGTTTTTCGGCTGATTTTTTCAAAAACGATAAAAAGCGCGCCCACGATTACGAGCATCGCCGCCACCACGGCGGGAGAGCGTAAAGACGACTCTATCGCGTCTTCCCAAAAAACGCCGGCCAAGGCCGCGGGAATAGTGGCCAAAACGAGCAACCAGCTTAATTTTTCGTATAAATAATCGGAATCCGAATAATTGGGGGTTTTGCCGGTTAAAAATCTTTTGGCGCCTCCGGCAAAAGCGATGAACAATTTAACAATATCCCCCTTAAAGAACCAAACAACAGCCAAGAGAGTGGCAAAATGCAAAGCCACGTCAAAAGCCATTTCATTGTTAACCGGCAAAGAAATAAACTTATGCAAAATAATTAAGTGGCCCGAACTGGAAACAGGCAAGAATTCGGTTATACCCTGAATAACTCCGAAGACAACGGCATAAATATAATCCATCATAATAAATGTAAAATTTAAAAATCAAAGATCAAAATGACAGTTTAAAATTTAAAATTATTTTTTATTTTTGCATTGTCATTTTCCATTTTGATTTTTTCATTTTGATTTTTATATGTACTTAAAAACATAGCGGTTTATTCCGGAAACAACGGTATAAAATAAATATAATTCATTATAATTGTAATAAATGTAAAATTTAAAAATCAAAGATCAAAATGACAGTTTAAAATTTAAAATTATTTTTTATTTTTGCATTGTCATTTTCCATTTTGATTTTTTCATTTTGATTTTTATATGTACTTAAAAACATAGCGGTTTATTCCGGAAACAACGGTATAAAATAAATATAATTCATTATAATTGTAATAAATGTAAAATTTAAAAATCAAAGATCAAAATGACAGTTTAAAATTTAAAATTATTTTTTATTTTTGCATTGTCATTTTCCATTTTGATTTTTTCATTTTGATTTTTATATGTACCACATCTTACTCCTCCCTCTCCTCTCCGGTCTCGTCGCGCAATTGGCGAAATTCGCGTTTGAGCCGAATAGACGAAAACTTGATTTTAAAAGCATAGTGGCTTACTCCGGTATGCCTTCCGGGCACAGCGCCATAGTGGCTTCGCTGGCGGCGATTACCGGTTTGGAATTGGGAATCGCGTCGCCTTTGTTCGCCATTAGCTTTATTTTCGCCCTGATTGTCATCCGCGACGCTCTGGGCATACGGCAATACTTGGGGCAGCACGGCAAAGTGCTGAACATTCTGGTCAAAGATTTGCGCGACGACCAGGTGCTTGACGAGAAATACCCTCATTTGCTGGAAAAAATCGGCCACACGCCGGCGCAAGTCACGGTCGGCGCCGCCATCGGAATCTTAATCAGCGTTATCGGGTATATGGTTTTTTAATATTCGCGAGCACCGACAAGAACAAGCCGCTTTAATAAAACGCTCACGTTTTTTGTTTACTGTATTTGACAGCATACGGCGTACACGGTCAAGGGGCCCTGTCCCTCCGCCCAGTCAGAATCGCCCACGAACCAACCGTTGTTTCCGTCAGGGCGGCTCGAGTCCATATTGGTGCCCCAATATGTGTTCCACCCTCCTCCGGTTACGAAGGTGCCGGAGTCGCAAGTGGCCGTGCAAGATGTCGCGTTGCACGAATTCTCCACCGTAACGCAGCTTAAATTTTCGCTTAGACATTTGCCGGCGGTGGTGCAAACATCAGGCGCCGTCAAGTTCCCGCTCATCGTATCTCCCGACTTGTCCACGAAATCGTTAGCCAGGGTGTTCCAGTCGCCGGCGGTTAAAAGGTCGCCGGATGTCATTGTGTAGTTTCCGGTCAAAGCCAGCGCCAGCCGTTCGTAATAAACATTGGCGAAGAACAAGGCGCCGGCGATAAGCATCGCGAACAAAAGAAATAATCCGGCCCGGAGCCGCGTGGTTAATTTTTTGACCCGCGCCTCCATTAACGCCAAATTCGCTTCCTGTTCTGAGCGGTTGTCGTTTTGATTTTGTGTTTTATTGTTGTTCATATATTTTTGTAAATTAGGCCTAACGGCGAGTTATGTTTGTAATTTATCCGGCCTCATTTGGCCGCCTCAATAAACTCGGGACGGGCACACTCAAGGCGGGCTCTTTATTAAAAGAAGGCTTTGTTGGGGATACGGCGGCGCGTTAACCCTTGAAAACGCAAGGAAGCTCAAAGGTGAATTGGCAGAATCGCGTGCAGAACGACGGCTCACCCAAACATTCCCATCCGTCCTCCGTAACGCAATCGGACGAACATCCGTCTTTGTCCTCGGTATTGCCGTCGTCGCAATATTCGTACACTCCTTCCGTGTTCGGTTTTTGGATAATGCCGTCGCCGCAATAGCTGTTGACGGAGAATGTATAGCTTTTTTGCGCCGAATATCCGTATTCGTCGGTTGCCTCCACGGTAACGGTGAATGTTCCCAATTCCTCCGGAGAGCCGGAAATCTCTCCGGTAGCGGTATCAATGCTTACTCCCGCCGGAGCTCCGGACAAAGGACTGAACGCGAAACTGTTGTTTTCCGGATCTGAAACCGTAACTCGACAAATATGGGGACTGTTTATTCTGATGTCGTTAAAACAGCTGTCCGAAACGGTGATTCGCGGCGGGTTATTGATTACGGTAACGGCGAAATTCGCTTTGCCCACGGCGCCGTAACTGTCGGTTACCGCGAAAGCGAAGCCGTAAACGTTTCGGGAGTCGGGAGATTTAAAAACATTGCGCGCGTCCGGCGAACCGGTTACCGCGTAATAATAGGTATTGCCGACTCTGGTGAAGCTTTCGCTCACTCCCGGCAAGGTTGATGTTATCGCCGGAGACACGGAATAGGTCAGCGGATACTTGGAAACTCTTCCCTTAACGATGAATTTAAAATTTATCGGCTTGGTGGAGCTGGCCCTGTAAGTTATGTCGTCCGCGAGAATTACGGGGGCTCCGTTGGTTATTTTGATGGTGAACACTTGGGTGGTTACGCTGTTTGCTTTGCCCCGTCCGTCATTGACGGTAACCGAGAATCCGTAATCCCCTTCTCGTTCCACCTTGGCGGCGTAAACTTTTTTCTGGTCGGGGGCGGACGAATCTCTTAACGTCGGGGGCGACGACCAGCCGCTCCAATCGGTTCCGGAAGTGTTGATGCTCCAACTTAAAGGATCCCCGTCTTTGTCAACGGCGGAGATATAGCCGGTGAATTCTTCGCCCGCGTAGCCGATAAGCATGGAGCCGGTGAATTCCGGCTTTTGGTTTTCCGCCTCGCCTTCGTAATCCAGGGAGGCGCTGTCGGAGCAAGCGCCTTGTTCGGCGCCTTGGATGTAGCCGGACTCCATGATGGCGCACAGGTCGTATCCGGCGCCTTGGTCAACCGAAGCATAAACGAAAACATTGCTGCCGGCCGGCGGATTTATGTCAGGGTCGCTCGTATCGCTGTCGGCGAACTCTTTCTTTTCGTTGTTCCAACAAGTTGTTTCGTCATAATCGGGGCAATCGCCCAGCTTGTTTATCGGATCAACCGGCAACGACGTTTGCAGCTCTTTGGCCAACGTGTCTTTCCAGCTGGGCCAGGCGGATATGGTAACGTTGGGCAGATAGGTGCCGGCCGACAGCACGGGATAACGTCCGCGGGAATTTTTGTATTTTTCCAAAGCGATGTTGATTTCCGCCAATCCGGACAAACGTTTAACGTCCCTTATTATTTTGGCCTTGGGCGAATCGCAATATTCGTTTCGCGGGCAATCGGCGTCAATGGCGCAAGGGTTATCCGTTGTTTGACTGCAGGCGCCTATTCCCGTAATATTGGTGTTAAATTTCCAGTGCTTGAGAATGCGCCCGAATATGTCAACAGTGGCTTTTTCCGCGTCCTGATTGTATGAAATCAAATAAATGTTGGCGTAGAGGGTATTGCCGCTGATATTGGCGGCGTTCACATAGACTGTGCGCCCGTCGCGGACGGCTTCATATCCGTCAACCGTCAGCATCTGCGGAGAACCGGAAAAACCTTGTTCGTTATACCATCGTATGGGGGAATAATAATCGGGATTGGGAATAACCCTGATGGCGATGGCGTCGGAAGAAGCGGAGGAAACATAAGAAACGGAAAGCAAGAGATAGGAAGCGAGGGAAACGCAAAAAACCAGGGTTAACGGAATTAACATCGGTTTAGACTTAAAAAAATTGAGAATTGCTTTAACTCGCATATATTTATTATAGCATAATACCCATGCTAAATCCAAATGACAAAATTAAAATGACAAATAAAATCCAAATGACAAAATGATTAAATAAAAAAATAACAACAATCACTTTACAAGCTTTATAAACTTTATAAACTTTTAACTTTATAAACTCTACAACTTCTCTCCCTTCTCCACCTTAACTTCCGCGTTATCGTCAATAACCACCGTGTCGCGCCTTTCCAGTTCCCCCGCCAAAATCTTGTCGGCGATGACATTCTCCACTTTGTCTTGCAGAAGACGCCTTAGGGGGCGCGCTCCGAATTTCGGATCATAGCCCTCGCCGGCTAAAATTTTAATTCCACCGTCTTCCGCGCGCATTCTGATTCCTTTTTTCTCCAAAGTTTTTCCGATTTTGGCCAGCATCAGCCTTGTAATATCCAACACATTGCCTTCGCTTAACGGCTTAAAGACGATAACGCCGTCAAAGCGGTTTATCAGCTCCGGCCTCATTATTTTATTTAACTTCTCATTGATTAAAACTTCTTTTATTTTTTCAATATCGGTTCCGGCCGCCACTTCGTTCTGGATATACACCGCGCCGGCGTTTGATGTTGAAATAATGATTGAATTGGTGAAGTCAATGGTCCTTCCCTGCCCGTCCGTAAGCCGGCCGTCATCCATAACCTGCAGGAACAAATTCAATATATCGGGATGCGCCTTTTCAAATTCATCCAAAAGAATTAAAGAAAAAGGCGCCTTGCGCACCGCCTCGGTCAAGTACCCGCGCGTACCCTGGGCGCTTCCGATCATTTTTTTAACGCTGTCCGCGTGCTGATATTCGCTCATATCCACCCGTACCATACTCTTTTCGTCGCCAAAATATATATCGGCGACGGTCTTGGCCAATTCGGTCTTGCCCACGCCCGTCGGCCCTAAAAATAAAAATGAAGCAATCGGTCTTTTGTTTCCGGTAAGCTGCGCGCGCGCTCGACGCAAACTGGACGCCACCATACTGACCGCTTCCTCCTGATTTATCATTCGTTGATGTATTTTGTCCTCCATATTAAGCAAGATGTCGCTCTCCTTTGCCGTAACCTTGGAGATCGGAATGCCTGTCGCCTCGCTCACCGCCCGGGCGATATCATCCTTTGACACCACTCCCCATTCTCCTTTGGACTGGGACACCTTGACCGCTATTAACTCCAAAAGCTCAACCGCCTTGGCCGGCAAATACTTGTCATGCATATATCTTTGGGATAACTTGATAACGTTCTCCAATGAATCGTACGAAAAATAAACCTTGTACTTCGCCTCCAAGGGGCCGATTTTGCTTTCAATTATTTGAATCGCCTGATTGCCTTCCGGCTCATTGATTTTAATTTTTGCCGTGGCGTTGCCCAAAGGCGTGTCCTCAATGTATTTTACGTAGTTTCTGGTGGTGGCGGTGGCCAAGCAAAATATGCTTCCGCGCTCAATCGCCCCGACCAAGACTTCGGACAAGTCCAAGCTCTCTTCCCCTCCGGAGCTTATCCCGACAATGTTTTCTATGTTGTCAATATATAAAATAATATTGCCGGCGCGAACCACCTCGTCAATGATGGTCAAAAGGCGTTCTTGCGCCTGCGAGGCGGTCGCTCCGCTTACCAATCGCGAAACATCCAGTTTGACCAATCTTTTGTCCTGTATTATTTTCGGCACGGCTTCCTCCACCATTAGCTGGGCGATGGCCTCAACAACGGAATTCTTGCCCACCCCGTCTTCGCCGACCAAAATAACGCCGGTATGCCCGCTTTGGAATTGTTGAAATATATCCTTAATCTCTTTGTCGCGCGCCACCGAAAAGCTCAATCGCCCCCATTTGGCGGCAATGGTCAAGTCGTCGGCGAGATGGTTTAACACGGGAGTGGCGACCGAAGTGTACGCTCTGTCCATATTGTTGCTTGGCTTAAATCCGGCCATCTTTCTGTACGTCCTGTATCGTTCAAGCATTTTGTCGTTAATCCTGAACCACGCCAAACAATTAATGATTTTATCCCTGTCAATTTCCAAGTCATACAAAATTTCGGCCAACACTTTGTCGCGCGACTGGCACGGCAAAACCAAATTCAAGGGATTGACCTCGTTCTGTTTCAGTTCCATGGCCCTTAGATACGCCTCTATTAACGCTTTTTTAACCTCAACGGAAAGCTCTGTTTTGCCGTTCGCGGTTATTTTGCTTATTCGCTCTTTTATTTTCCGGATTAACTTTTCTTGGTCAACGTTCAATCTTGAAAAAAGGGCGAAAACGCTTTTATCCTTAAACAAAGAAAAAAACAAATGCATAATTTCAACCCGCTTATGCTTCAATCTCCTTGCGATAATGTAGCTGTCTTCAATAACGCCCATGGCGCCGTTTCCCATTCCGCTTGATACGTCAATTTTTGACTTGAATTGTTTTAACTCCTTCCAGTTATTCGGCAATTCATCCGTTTTTACCGTTTTTTCGCCGCTATTCTTTTTTATTTTTTGCTTGGCGGCGGCCGCTTCGCTTAAGCGATAAAAAACAAACATATCAAACAACAAACTTGTCCAAAAGACCAAAATAAGCCAATGTTTGCGCTTCCAAAAAAACAAATCCTCAATATTGCCGCCGGAACTGTTGGCCCACACCCACCAAAATAAAGCCAAAAGCCCAATCAAGCCGACCACGAAAGCGAATAAATTCACCAACAAGTCCGCTTTTTTCTTCAAGCGGTTTAATTTTATTACGGCGATTCCCATTCTCAAGCCCCAATAATAAAAAGTTCCGCCAAAAAAAGTCCCCACTCCCATTCCCGAGCAATTGGAGCAGGCCAAATTATATTTGTTTTTGCCCGAGCCGTCGCAAACCGGACAAATAATAAATTGTATATTCTGTTCCGTCATGTTATCTGAAAATATATTTCATAAAATATGAAAAACGGCAAAATTATCCAAAACAAACAAACGGCCAACGCGAAAAACAGCCAAAAAACCATTATCAAGCCTCTTATTATCACTTGCGCGAGCCGGATAAAAAAACTGATTACGCGCCCCTGCCAGTCATATTGGCCATACATCGGCCGATGAATATTTTTTAGCCACACGAAAAAAGCCAATGATTTCTCTTGGTTAATAACAAACCTTTTTAAGCGCGACATTAACGCGGCCAACCCGCGCGAATACCACCAAAAAGGAAAATAAGCAACACTTCCGGCCAATTCGCCTAAAATTTTAGCGCCATACACGGCAAAATTATGAGTAAGCATAAATTTAATTTTCGCGCACCAATATATTCTTATTATACATTACAATCAACAGAATACCAAGCGCCGCCGCGAATAAGGGCTATCGCAGAATGCCGATTTGCGCCGGATTTTCACGAAAAACAAAGACTACGCCTCCCAATTGGATATATAATCACTTTCGTGTTCCCGAAATCGCGCGTTAATTCGGGCGAACGCCGTTCGCCCCTACGGACTCACAACATGCGAGGCGAACGGCCGTTCGCCCCGGCGAGGATCGATGAACGGCAAGATTGTTTTTTCTTGCTATTATATGTTATAATAACCATATAATCGCTTTGCCGAGACGAACGGCATAACACGCCGGAATTTTTTCCGAATAATTGGTTGCGAAACTTAATAAAAACATTGCGAAAACACTGTATTTAAAAACGAGCAACCTAAATTGGCGCTTATCCGCAAAAATCTTAAATCAAAACTTTTTAATTTATATTTATTCGTTAAAAACAAACAAATCGTATGAAAAAATTTATTTTTATCACTATGTCCCTTTTCCTGATTATTTCCCCCATTCTCGCCGCGACAAACGACTTCACGGCCGACGGCAATATCACGGTTTCCGGCGTCACTTTCGGTTCCGGCACCGCCGATATGTTGATAATGAACGGATCAACCGCTGAAAGCTGGGAATTTTCAGGCGGCTCTTTCACCGTAACGAATCCGGGCACATTCAATGTCGGCTCATCCGATTCCAGTGTCAAATCAATAAAAATCACCCAGGGCGCGACCGATGTGGCTTGCGGAGAAAACACTTCCCCGGGAACAAGTTATGTCACCTTGCCGACCGCGGCGGCCACTTATACCATAGTGCCGTACACGACAACGGACTGCACTTCTCTGTGCGATCCGGTTGACAACGCCGCCACGTTAAATTCATTCCCGACCTGCGGAGCGGCAACGTGCAATACCGGTTACACGCTTTCCGGCTCGGGATCAAGCGCCACTTGCGTTTCGGCCGGAGGCGCCGTAATCATAACCCCGCCGGAAAAAAAACAAACTTCTTCCCAGTCCTATGATCCGCTTACGGGAAAATTGACCGTCAACGATGGCGATAACGGCGCGGCAAAGAAAGCCGACAATCAAAAACAACCGGAGACCGCGATGTCGCCTGTCGCGAAAAGAGCCATCGCCACGTTAAAGCAAATAACCGATGACGCTGAAACGATATCTTCCGGCGATGTCAATAAAATCATAAAAGCGATAAACAAAAAAAGGGATTTGGCGGCCGAAATAAATTACGGCAAAACAATAGTGGCCAAAATAGCGGCGGGATCCGGCGTTGCTTCCGAAACACGCAATACTATCACCAGTTTTGTCGCGTACGGCACAAAAACGACCCAAGCGCTCGGAGCCGGAGAACGAGGCGGAGTAATCAACAGTTTTAAGGCGTCATTCGGCAAATTGCCGGAAGATTTATCCGACTGGTTGAACGTAATCAAGATAGCCAACGGCCGCTGGCCGGATAAAACCAGCGAGCGGGCGGATAACAGGGCGCTAATCAATTTCAGAATAGTTTATTCGCGCGATCCGGATAAATCCAATCCGAGCGACAACGCCGCCGTCACCATAATGGCTTACGGCCTAAGGCCGACCGACAGAAATCTGGACAGCGAAAAAGCCGCGATTAAAATCTTCAGAAATATTTACGGATACATCCCGAAAAAAGCCACCGCCTGGGATGTTGTCAGGGCCATCGCCTACTCTGGAGCAACACGGTAGCTTGGGATTATAATGAAGCTTAGCCTCGGGTACCCGAAGCTAAGCTTCATTATATCCAAAAAAATAATTTTAAACAGGGATTTCTCGCTAGAGCAAAATTAAAATAAACTACTTGTTTGTGGCTGCAATTTTCCCCCATTAACCCTGGCCGGAGCATAGGCGCGAACAAAACCAGAGGCGTTATTATAATATGAGCAAATTTAAAATGATTATATAAAAGAAATAGGACTTGACTACTATTTTAATATGGGTTAAAATGGAAGTATAGCAAACAATAACACCAATATGGCTCATAATTTAATTAAAAGAAGCATATTTAGCGAAATTCTCAATCATTTGCGGGAAAAGGAAATGACTGTGATTATCGGCCCGCGGCAAACCGGCAAAACAACGCTTTTGGAGCAAATTAAGGACTATTTGGTTAATTCAGCTCCCGCGAGGCAAAGGGTTGAACCGGAATCATTGTTTTATTTCAATCTGGACTTAACCAAGGACTTAGCGTTGTTCAGCCAACAGAAAAATATCATAAATTTTATCAAAGACAGAAAAAGAGGAGATGGCACGCTGTATCTGTTCATTGACGAGGCGCAAAAAATAGTTAACGCCGGAACTTTTTTAAAGGGCGTTTATGATTTAAAACTGGGCGTGAAATTCGTTTTAACCGGCTCCTCGTCAATGGAGATAAAGTCAAAAATCCAGGAATCACTTACCGGACGGAAAAAGATTTTTAAATTAATGCCTTTGAGTTTCAGCGAATACGCGGCTTACAAAAATTCCGCGCTTTTTAAAATCATAAAAAAAGGAAAAACGATTTCCGATTATGATTTTTATGAATGGGAAAAACTGATAAACGACTTTGCCGTTTTCGGCGGCTACCCCAGGGCGGCGATTGAACATAATACGGACAAGAAAGTGGAGTTGATTGAAGAAATATACAACAGCTATTTGGAGAAAGACATAATTAATTTTTTAAAAATCCAAAAGCCGATTTCTTTCAGCAGGGTTGCTTCCCTGCTGGCGGCGCGGGCGGGCGGATTGCTGAATGTCAATAATTTAGCAAAGGAAACCGGAGTGGAGGTGAAGACGGTTAATTATTACTTAACAATTTTAGAAGAAACGTTTATCATTAAACGGATAAAGCCGTTTTTCACGAACGCCAAAAAGGAATTGGTAAAGGCGCCTAAAGTTTATTTTATTGACAACGGCCTGCGAAACTTCGCCTTGATGAATTTTAATAATTTATCGGAAAGAATCGACCGCGGAGCGGTTTTTGAGAATTTAATCGCGAGCGAGCTGTTAAAAATCGTCAAACCGCCGCATTCCCTGCATTATTGGAGAAGTTTGCAGAAAGCGGAAGTGGATTTTGTTGTCAGAAAAGGCGACGGGGAAATTATTCCCATAGAAGTCAAGGCCCAAAAAATGGACAAGCCGGCCGTGAGCAGAGGCTACGGCTCTTTTTTGGCAAAATATAATCCGAAAAAAGCCATGCTGGTGAACTACAATTTGCGTAAAACGAACAAAATAGGCAAAACCGATTTAATCGCGCTGACTGTCGCCGATATCAAAACCGAGCTTGGTTTATGACAGTATTGATATTATTGGAAGTTCACAAAACACCATAATAATATATTGCGGACCTTTCGCCGCGGCCCAAGATGACAAAATCGGAATTAAGCCGGCAAAATAGCATAAACAAAAAAACATAAAGTATTTGCAAAAATTTCTATTATTCCTCATTTTGTGCTATAATTAAAACAATAAATTATCACAACGCCGAATTTGCCGTAAGGGGGGAGCGCTATCCCCCTTTTTTTAAAAAGGAAGGAGGAATTTTAAACAATGGCTTTAAACGCGGAGGGATTGTTTGAAGCAAAAACGCCATAAGCGGCGCTTGTTTTTTATTATCGCGCGGCCAATGGCAACAAATCGCGGCGTTCCCGGCTGATTGCGAATAAGTATTATAATTAACAAATCAAAAAAAATATGAAAATCAAACCCGTTTTTTATTTCTTGATAGCTCTTTTTGGTTTCGCGATTTTAATTTCAAGTTTAAACAAAACGCTCGCCGCCACGGAAAGCGTTGCCATCATCCGCGAAGACTGTTCTCAAAAATCAATTCCAACCGCCAACTGCTACAACTCCCTCTCCGCCTGGGAAGCGGCTGAAAACAGGGATCTTGTCGCCTCTGACGAAATAGCCGTCGCCAGAATTGAGGGTCCCTGGGCAAACCCCGACACGACTCCCGTCGTCATAGACGGCTGGACCACGGACGCCGCCCACTACATCAAAATCTACACCGCCCCCGACGCCAGGCATAACGGAAAATGGAACACGGGGAAATATCGGCTGGAGACGACGAACAACACGGCCATTGACGTGAACGCGAACAACGTGCGAATTGACGGATTGCAAATATCGGTGAATTATTCTTCCGTCAACCGTTTGGCGGCGATTGATTTCGGCGGCTTTTCCGGAAATATGATGGTTTCCAATTCCATTCTGAAGAGCGCCGGCAACAACGATTACGGAGACGGAATATTTATGAAAAGCCCCGGTTCGCCGGCCACGGTAAAGATATGGAACAACCTTATTTACGGATTTAACGAATTTAGCGCGGAGGGAATATACTTGGATGATTACTACGGCAAACTGACCGCGTATATTTACAACAACACCATCTACGACTCCGACGAAGGAATCACGCTCGGCTCCTTTACTCCGACCGTTATCGCCAAAAACAACTTGACCGCCAACACGATTGAAGCCGGATTTAAGGGTATTTTCGCCTCCGGCTCGTCCAACAACGCCTCATCCGATGCCACCGCCCCCGGAACCAATTCTCTCACCAACCAAACATTCTCATTCGTTGACGCCGCCAACGGCGACTTCCACCTCGCCTCCGGCAGCGCCGGCATAGACCAAGGGGCCGATCTCTCATCCGACCCCAACCTCGCTTTCTCCACGGACATAGACGGCGATACAAGGCCGGCCGGCTCCGCCTGGGACATAGGAGCGGACGAATTCGGAGGAACGGCTCCAACCCCCGACACCCAAGCTCCCACAACACCGACCAATCTGTCCGCCACAGCCATCTCTTCATCCCAAATTAACCTTTCCTGGTCCGCCTCCGCGGATAACATCGCCGTAACCGGATATAAGATATACAGGAACGGAACATTGCTGGCGACAACCGCCAACACTTCATATTCCGACACCGGACTTGCCCCCTCCACAACCTACACTTATTCCGTCTCCGCCTATGACACCGCCGGAAACGAATCAAGTCAATCAACAGCGGCCTCGGCGACCACCCAATCTCCGCCTCCACCCGACACCCAAGCTCCCACAACACCGACCAATCTGTCCGCCACAGCCATCTCTTCATCTCAAATCAACCTTTCCTGGTCCGCCTCCACGGACAACACCGCGGTGTCGGGCTACCGCGTTTACAGGAATGGAACGGAATTAACCACCGTTACTCAAACTTCATATTCCGACACCGGACTCTCTCCCTCCACAACCTACACCTACACCGTCTCCGCCTATGACGCCGCCGGCAACGAGTCGGGCAAGTCAATATCCGCTTCGGCGGTTACGCGGGAATATTCGGCTCCCTCATCCGGAGCGCCGGCGATCCGTTACGCCAGCGCCAAGAACGG
>JALUVW010000024.1 GCA_027020105.1 Candidatus Falkowiibacteriota bacterium | reverse complement strand
ATCGGGTATTTGGATTTATGGATTTCCACTTTTCACGGTTTCGCCGAACGGATTTTAAAAGACCACGGATTGGACATCGGCCTGCCCGCGGACTTTAAACTTTTAAACGAGTTTGAGCAGTGGATTTTGGTCAAAAAGAATTTGGACAAGTTTAATTTGGACTATTACCGTCCCGCGGGCAATCCGACTAAATTCATTAAAGCGCTTTTAAGCCATTTCTCGCGGCTGAAAGACGAGGATATAACCCCTGGTGAGTATTTGGATTATGCCGAAGAATTGAGGCAGAATTTGGATAATATGCTTGCCGGAAATAAAAAAGGGGGAAATTCCAAATCCAAAATCATAAATTCTAAACAAATTCAAAATTCAAAATTCAAAATTCAAAATTCTAATCAAGAGATTGCGGAACAAGAAGTGATGAGGATAAATGAAGTAGCCAACGCTTATCATGTTTATCAGCGGTTGTTGCTTGACGAGGGGGCTATGGATTTTGGGGATTTGATAAATTATACTTTAAAATTATTCAGGGAACGGCCGGCGATTTTGGAAAAATACCGGCAACAGTTTAAGTATATCTTGGTTGATGAATTCCAAGATACCAATTGGGCGCAGTATGAGCTGGTTAAAATGCTGGCGGGCGACGAGCGTAATTTGGCGGTTGTCGGAGACGATGATCAATGCTTGCCCGGCAATAGCATGATTTTAACGAAAGACGGGAAAAAGAGGATAGATAGAGTAAAAACAGGAGAAGAAGTCGCGACCGCGGTGGGCAAGGGTTACTTAAGTTACAGTAAGGTGAATTACGTAAATAAAAACAAGAAGCGGGCAAGACTGTTAACTTTTAAAACCAAAAAAGGGCGTGAGATAACGGTGACGGATAATCACAAAATGTTTTGTTTTGTGCCTTCCAATCAGCGGGAACATTCAATTTCAAGAAAAGAGGTCAAGAAGTTTTATTATGTATATTTAATGCATAAGCAAGAGTTAGGATGGCGGATGGGCATAACAAATGATTTGGCGGTCAGATTAAAATTGGAAAGGTCCGCTGATAAAATCGTGGCCGTTAAAGCTTTTAACTCCGAAGCGGAGGCAAGGTATAACGAGACATTGCTTTCTCTTAAATACGGCATCCCGACGGTTTGTTTTCAAGAAAGAGGGGGTGTGATGGCTAAAAAAGAATGGAGCGAAAAATTATATAAAGATTTAGATGTTGAAAGCAACGTGGTTAAGCTGGCCAATGATTTAAAAATTGATTTAGAGGCGCATCAAGTTTGTTTGGACGCGGTAAACAGGGGCGGCAAAGTGAGGATTAAGATTATATTGGAGATGTGCCACAGAAATTATCGCTCCAAATACGCTAAAGGCGTTTTTTTAAAAAGCCCTCAAGTTATTCACACTTTGACGGTTGAAACCAGCCACGCGCCGACACTTCGGAAATTAGAGAAGATGGGGCTTAATTTAATCCAAGCCAAAAAGGGCAAGCGATTAAGAATGGCCAGCGCGGATTTGAGTTATTTGGGCGCGGTCGCGCGCAAAATTCAAAAAAAGACAGGCGGGATTATTGAAAACAGGATTAAAGTCGGCAAAACGAATATCGCCCATAAAAAAGCGTTGGTGGCGCCGGCAAGCAATGTGTTGCCGGGAATGTTTTTGCCTATTATAACCGACGAGGGAATAATTTATGATCAAATTACGGACAGGAGAGAGCGGGAAAAAAAGCTAACGGTCTATGACTTGGAAGTTGACCGCACTCATAACTTTATAGCTGACGGAGTTATCGTTCATAATTCAATTTATAGGTTTCGGGGAGCGTCTATGAGCAATATTTTGCAATTTAAAAAAGATTATCCGGAAGCCAAGCAGGTTGTTTTGGTTAAAAATTACCGCAATAAGCAAAATATTTTGGATTTGTCTTATGAATTTATCAAATTAAATAATCCGAATCGGTTGGAGTGGCAGTTGTCACAAAAACAAGAAAGCAAGAAAACAAGAAAACAAAAATTAAATAAGAAATTAGTTGCGCAGGAGAAGGGCGGGGGTGAGATTGAGGTTATCCGGGGGGAGGATTTGGACGAGGAGATTAGGCGAGTGGTTGAGAAGATTGCCGATTTAAAAATTAAAGACAAGAAGTCTTCATGGGGGGATTTCGCGATTTTGGTCAGGGCGAACGAGAGCGCGAAGGAATTTTGCAACGCGCTGGACATCGCCGACCTGCCTTATCATTTTTTCGCGTCGCGCGGCCTTTACGTCAAGCCGGTGATTATGGACATCGTCGCTTATTTGAATTTACTGGACAATTACCACGAAAGCAAATCGCTGTACCGTGTTCTGAATTTGCCTGTCTTTAAGTTTTCTTATCGGGAATTGATTAATTTTAATTATTGGGCGCGCAAAAAATCATGGTCGCTTTTTGAAGTTTTAAAAAGTTCGTCCGCTTTTAATCCGGCGGCGGATTTAAGGAAAAAAATTGAAAAAGTCCTGTCGTTGATAGAGAGGCACTCTTCTTACGCGAGGCAAAAGCCGGTGAGCGAAGTAATTTTGGCTTTTTTAAACGACAGCGGTTATTTAAAATATTTAATTTCGGAGGACGAGAAAAAGAGCAGAGAAACGGCCGGATATTTAAACCAGTTTATGAAAAGGGCAAAGGCGTTTGAGGCCGCTTCGGACGACAAAACCGTTAAAGCGTTTTTGGAAGAGTTGAATATGGAGATTAAATCGGGCGAACAGGGAGCTTTGGCGCCGGATATTGAGTCCGGGCCGGACACCATCAAGGTTATGACGATTCACGCCGCCAAGGGGCTTGAATTCAAGTATGTTTTTATCGTTAATATGGTTGACAAAAGATTTCCCACCATTCAAAGAAAAGACCCGATATTGATTCCGGACGCGCTAATCAAGGAAATTTTGCCGGAGGGGGACGTTCATATTGAGGAAGAGCGGCGCTTGTTTTATGTGGCTATGACCCGCGCCAAAGAAGGTCTTTATTTTTCCTGGGCGCCTGATTATGGGGGAGCGCGAAAGAAGAAACCGTCAAGATTCTTAGTGGAATGTAAATTAATTGATTGTAAGAAGTCGTTAAACGAGACAAAAAAAGCGCGGAAGTCCGACTTCGCCTCCCCGAAGTCGGGCTTCATCGCGGATAGAGAGACGGAATATAAGCCGCCGTCTTATTTTTCTTACTCCCAGCTGGCCGCGTTTTCAAATTGCCCTTATCAATACAGGTTCGCGCATATCTTAAAAATTCCGATGCGGGGCAAGGCGGTTTTTTCGTTCGGGAAAACGATGCACTCAACCTTGCAGAAGCTGTTTGAATTAGTGAACGAGAAAAAGGGTTTGGGGCAGGGAGACTTGTTCGGCGGCGGAAACGCGAAATTTTGCGTCTCCGCGGATGGAGAGAGCGGTCGGACCGCTCTTAAAGCGGTCGGACCGCCAAAGCGGCCCAATATTAATTTTGATGAAATTTTAAATTTATACGAACAAAGCTGGATTGACGATTGGTATGAATCCAAAAAACAAAAAGAGGAATACAAGGCAAAAGGCAAAGAAATTTTAAAGGGATTTTACGAGAAACATAAAGATAATTGGCCGAATGTTATCTTGACGGAAAAGGGATTTAATATCAAGCTGTCCGGTGACGGAGATTTATATACCGTCAAGGGCACGATAGACAGGATAGACAAAGAGGACGGCAAAATCAAAATAGTTGACTACAAAACCGGCAAGCCGAAAAACAAGCTAAGTTTTGACGAAAAAGAGCAATTATTGCTTTATCAGATTGCCGCCAAGGATTTGTTTCGGGAAGAGATCGCCTCGCTTGTTTTTTACTACTTGGAGGATAACAGCGAGATTGAGTTTTTGGGCGCGGACAAGGACCTGGAAAAAGTCGCGCGAAAGGTCGTTGACACGATTGAAAGCATTAAAAAGGGCGAATTCCCGCCCAAGCCGTCCCAATTATGCAAAGTTTGCGACTTTTTTGATATATGCGAGTTTAGGAAAACATAGTTGCAATATTTTGAGTTAATATGATTTTTCTTGAAAAAATCATATTAAAGTGGTAAGGTGGTATTAATGTAAAAATTAAATATCAAAAATCAAAATGACAGTGTAAAATTTAAAAATTGTATAAATTGAAATTAATTTTACATTTTAAATTGTCATTTTGATTTTTGATATTTACATTTTACATTTGTCTATGACTTTACGCGCATATTTAATAATAATGTCAATAACAACCATATTATGCTGGTTGGCGTTTATTTTCGTTTTGTTTAACGTTAATCCGGAAATAACGAATTGGCTTGGTTTCTTGCTGTTTTATTTGTCTTTGTTTTTAGCTCTTGTGGGCACGGGGGCTTTGGTCGGTTTTATTATAAGGTTTATCGGTTTGAAGCGTAAATTGGCGTTCCGTTCGGTCAAGGACGCGTTTCGGCAATCGTTTTTGTTTTCATTTTTAATAACCGCCGTTTTGTTTTT
>JALUVW010000023.1 GCA_027020105.1 Candidatus Falkowiibacteriota bacterium | reverse complement strand
TATGAAAGAAAAAATAGAACAACTAAAACAAGAAATAATTGATAATTTGAACAAGGTTAAAGACTTGGACGCTTTTCGCGAGCTTGAAATAAAATATTTGGGCAGAAAAGGGGAATTAACGAAGATCCTTAAAGGAATCGCGAGTTTAAGCGTTGAGGAAAAGAAAGTTTTAGGAAAGTTAGCGAATGAAGTAAAGCTGGATTTGCGGGAGAAGTTTAAGGAAGCGAGGGAAATTATTGAAGGAAGCGTTAAGGGCAAAGAGTTTATTGATGTTACACTGCCCGGCGAAAAAATAAAAAAAGGGCATCTTCATCCAATAACCCAAGTGCAGAACGAGCTGGAAGATTTGTTTACTTCAATGGGATTTATGGTTTTGGACGGTCCGGAGCTGGAGAGCGATTATTATAATTTTGAGGCGCTGAACATCCCGGAGTACCATCCGGCGCGGGATACGCAGGATACATTTTACATAAAGGATATAGAGGACTCAAGAGGGCGAAGAGGGGGAGAAGGCGAAGAGGGGAAGTCGGATTTGGTGATGAGGACGCATACTTCGCCGGTGCAGATTAGGGCGATGCGGAAGTACGGCGCGCCTTTGCGTTTAATCGTTCCCGGGAGAGTTTTCAGGTCCGAAGATCTTGACGCCAACCATGAACACACTTTCCACCAGCTGGAAGGGCTGATGGTGGGCGAGGATATTTCCATAAGCAATCTAACAGCGGTTTTAAAGGAAATGTTGTCGGGAATATTAAAACAGGAGGTTGAATTGCGGATTAGGCCGGGATATTTTCCTTTTGTTGAGCCGGGTTTTGAGATAGACGTAAAATGCGCCATATGCAACGGCCCCGGGTGCCCAAGCTGCAAGCACGGAGGATGGCTGGAAATGCTCGGAGCGGGACTTGTTCACCCGAACGTTCTGCGCGCCGGCGGGATTGACCCCGAGAAATACAGCGGTTTCGCCTTTGGTATGGGGATTAGCAGATTGGCGATGATGAAATACGGGATAGACGATATAAGATTGTTTAATAGCGGGGATTTAAGGTTTTTGGAGCAGTTTTAATAATTTACGAATAAAATTATTCTACCGAGCTTTAGCTCGGGTTTGGCAGGTTTTAACCTGCCGTATGGCGGCTAAAGCCGCCTGAACCCAACTTAAAAGTCGGTAGAAGATTCAACACAAAATTCATGCAAGTTGAAGTAAAAGAAATAATAAAATACTTGGAGGATTATTTAAAAGTCAAGGACTTTGAAGATTGTTGTACAAACGGCCTTCAAGTTGAGGGCGCGCCGAAAGTAAGCAAGATTATTATTGGCGTGAGCTTGTCGCAAAAGCTGATTGAAACGGCCGTAAAGAAAAAGGCAAAAATGATAATGGTGCATCACGGGATTTTTGATAAAAATATTCCTACTCCGTTTCAGTTAAAGGGAGTTATTAGGAATAGATTGAAATTACTTTTAGAAAATAATATTAACTTGGCCGGCTTTCACTTGCCGCTTGACGCGCATCCGGTAATCGGCAATAACGCGTCTCTTTGCGAGTTATTGGGGATAAAAAACATAAAGCCGTTTTATGTGGGTTTTGTCGGCGACTTGACGGAGCCGATGAAGTTTGGAGATTTTGTGGAATTGGTAAACAAAAAACTGGAAACTAATTCTTATATAATACCGGCGGGACCAAAAACTGTTAAAAGAGTGGGAATTGTTTCGGGCGGCGCTTCGCGTGAATATGTACAAGCAAAGGAGCAAGGAGCGGATACTTACATTTGCGGCGATATTTGTGAAAGTGTTGTCAGGTCGGTTGAGGAAGACAAAATTAACTATATAAATGCCGGTCATTATAATACTGAAAAATTGGGCATTCGGAATTTGGGAGGCTTGGTTGCCAAAAAGTTTGGAGTTAAAGCGGAGTTTATTGATGTGCCGAATGACGTTTAGCAAGAAATTGATTATACGCAATGTAGGGGCGAACGGCGTTCGCCCTTAATGTGCCAATGCCGCGGCAAGGGCGAACGCCGTTCGCCCCTACGAGTTTAACGGATTATTTATTATAAAGTATTAAGGAAAATATAACGGTGGAGAGCCGA
>JALUVW010000022.1 GCA_027020105.1 Candidatus Falkowiibacteriota bacterium | reverse complement strand
ATATCGCTAAATTGGTTAAAAGATTTCGTGGACATTCCGAAGAAAATAACTCCGGAGGATTTGGGTTTGCTTTTAACCGCCCATACGGTTGAAATTGACGGAGTTGAAAGCCAAGCGGAAAAATTTAAAAATGTCGTTGTGGGAAAGATTTTGGAAATAAAGAAGCATCCTAACGCCGATAGGTTGCGGCTGGCCATGGTTGACGTGGGAGCAAACGGCCCTTCGCCCCTGCGAATTGTCTGCGGCGCGCCCAATATTGAAGTCGGACAATTAGCGCCGGTCGCTTTGGTCGGGGCCGTTTTGCCGAATGGAATGGAAATTAAAGAAGCCGAAGTGAGAGGCGAGAAATCTTACGGTATGCTTTGCGCCGAAGACGAGCTCGGATTGGGCGAGGACCATAGCGGCATTATGATTTTGGACAAAAAAGCGAAAGTGGGCGAGAACCTCGGAGAATACCTTGGGTTAAAAGATACGGTTTATGAAGTTGACAATAAATCAATCACCCATCGGCCGGATTTGTGGAGCCATTACGGCATAGCGCGGGAGATTAGCGCGTTTTTGGGGATTAAGTTTAAGGAATATAACGCTAATAAATCACCCCAACTCCCCCTTCGCCGTAGAGACGAGGCAGTGCCTCGTCTCTACGGAGGACAAGCCACTTTTAATAAAGGGGGGAGTATAAAATTGAAGTGCAAGGTGGAAGATTTTGATTTGTGCCCGCGGTATATGGCGATTGCCGTGGACGGCATTAAGATTGAAGAGTCGCCAAAGTGGATGCGGGAGAGATTGGTGGCGGCCGGCACGCGGCCCATTAACAATATTGTTGATATTACCAATTACGTGATGCTTGAGCTGGGACAGCCGCTGCACGCTTTTGACGCTGATTTGCTTGGAGAGAAAATCGTTGTGCGGCGGGCAAAAAACAAGGAGACGATAGAGACTTTGGATGGCGAAAAAAGAGAATTGGATAAAAGCGACATTGTTATCACGGACGGAAAAAAACCGGTGGCGATTGGCGGAGTTATGGGAGGGGCTAACAGCGAAATTAATGATAAAACTTCTTCTATAATTATAGAATCGGCCAATTTTAACTATGTTTCCATAAGAAAGACATCCCAGAGGTTGGGCTTGCGCACGGAATCCTCAATGCGCTTTGAAAAGGCGTTGGATCCGAATTTGGCGGAATTGGCCTTGGCGCGGGCGGTTGAATTGATTAAAAAATTATGCCCCAAAGCGAAAATCACAAGTAATTTAATAGATGAAAAGAAATTTAAATTAAATCAAGGTCCGATTGAATTGGATTTGGAATGGCTTGAGAAAAGGATTGGAGAGAGAATTGATTATAAAAAAGTTGTTAAAATTTTAGAGAGCTTAGGGTTTGCTGTCCATGTTTCCAGCAAACGCGATCGTAGAGACGAGGCATTGCCTCGTCTCTACAAAGTGTTCATACCCACTTGGCGCGCTACAAGGGATATATCAATTCCGGAAGATTTAGTTGAGGAAATAGCCAGAATTTACGGATATGACAATTTAAAAATGAGGCGGCCGAAAGTGGAAATGAGGACTCCGGCAGTCAACGAAGAAAGAGCCTTGGAGAGAAAAATAAAAAATATTTTATCCGGCGCCGCCGCCTTGACCGAGGTTCATAATTATTCTTTCACCGGCGAAGAGCAGCTGAAAAAATTAAACATTAATTACGGTTCGCATATTCGTTTGGCCAATCCAATCGCCGCGCATCAGACATTGCTGCGGCAAAGTTTGGCGCCCAACTTAATCAATAATATCAAAACAAACCAATCCAGATTTGAAGAAATGGGAATTTTTGAAATAGGCAGCGTTTATTTTGGCGTGGAAGGAGATATGGATAAGAACGGGAAAGGCAAGGAATTTTTGCCTTATCAGGAAAAACAATTGGCCATCGCCGTTGGCGCGGGAAGAAAAACGGATGTTTTCGGCAGGGTAAAATCCGCGGTTGAGTATTTAATGTCGTCATTGGGCTTGTCCGTCTCTTATCGGGTAAGCGCCGACAGGCCGGGGTGGGCCGATGAGCGGGCCTGCGCCGACATTATTGTGAACGATAAAAGCGTCGGCAGAGCGGCCAAATTGCCGGAATCCTTGGCGCGCGCGGCGGGCGTAAAAAAAGAAACGGCAATCGCTGAAATCGGCTTAAAGGATTTGCTTGGCCTGACAAAAACACAAGCCGTCAAAAAATACAAGAAGCCGCCAAAATATCCTCCGGCCGTAAGGGATTTGGCGTTTGCGGTTGACGTTAAGATATTGTATAATGATATTAAGAATGAAATTGAGCAATTCGCCGAGCTGATAAGCGATGTTGAACTGTTTGACGTTTATCAGGGAGAGAAATTGGGGAGGAACAAGAAAAGCCTGGCTTTTCGCGTTACCTATCAGGCGGACAGAACTCTAACGGCGGAGGAGGTGGATGAGTTGCAGAGGGGCTTAGTTAAGAAGCTGGAAGAAAAGTTTGAGGCGAAGATTAGAGA
>JALUVW010000021.1 GCA_027020105.1 Candidatus Falkowiibacteriota bacterium | reverse complement strand
ACAAGAAAAGCCTGGCTTTTCGCGTTACCTATCAGGCGGACAGAACTCTAACGGCGGAGGAGGTGGATGAGTTGCAGAGGGGCTTAGTTAAGAAGCTGGAAGAAAAGTTTGAGGCGAAGATTAGAGATTTCTGATATTTAAATGATTTTTAATAAAGCGCCAAATTCCAAATAAATTACAATGACCAAAATGCAAAATAGTTTATAATTTTGAATTTTGAATTTATTTTTTATATGTCTTTAATCCAAAACAGCAATGATGTCTTAAATATAGTAAAAGCGATATCCATCTTGGGCATTTCAATATTTTTAATTTGCTTTATTTATTATTTGGCAATGATAATGAGGGAACTGTTTAAGATGATTAGAGATATGAGAGACAGAATAAACAAGGTTGACGAAGTAATAGAGGCCTTGAAAAACAGAATTGAGCATAGCGCGTCGTATCTGTCGCTAATCGGCGACGGAGTGAAAAAGATAATGGAAATAGCGAAAGAGCGCGGCGGGAAAACAAGAAAGCGAAAAAACAAAACAACAACAAAACAAGAAGGCAATAAAACAAGAAAGCAATGATATGGGTTAAGTGTATAATTCATAATTCATATTAGTATATATGGAAAAACCGCCATTGGGCGGCTTTGGGCCGTCAAGAGAGAATAAAAACAAAATGTCGCGCCGAGAATTTTTGAAAAAAGCTTTGGCGGCGGCGACCGCGATCGGAGCCGGCGGCGCTGTTTCGTTGCTGGCGGAGCGCGAACTTGAAAAGCCGAGCGACGGCATAACTCCCGAAACAAGAAAAATAGCGGAAGAAATTGAGAGAAGAATGGAGCGGGAAAAATTGCTGGGCGAATTTCGGGAGGACGCCGACGAAAGCGAGTATTACGGCTACGCCAGCTTGGATGATTACTTGAATGATCATCCGTTGGCAAAGCGGAGCCCGGAGGAATTAAGAAAAGCGCGGGATTTTTTCGAGAAAGAAAACAAATAAATTCCGGAAAGATTTATTGAAATTTATAAATTTAAACCGGCGGCGTTCGGCGGCGGTTTTTAAATAACGATTTAAAGTGAATTATGACCAATCCATTGGCGCTCATATTGTCGGCGGCAAAAACGATATTCGCGAAAAAGCGATATAAAATATGGTTTGCGGTTATTTCGGCCGTTTTTATTTCCGCCTATATTCTTTTTCCGGTTTGGCATATGCCCGGCAATGACGTTGCCAGCCAATTAAGCGCGCTGACTCCATACGATTATTTTTTGTTTATTGTTCTTTCAACCGCCACCGCCCTGCTTGTCTTGATGCAAATATTTTTATTTTCGCGCTCAAAAAAGGGAAAAATGGCGGCCTTGGGCCAAGGAGGCGCCGGCGCTTTTTCATCTTTTTTCGCCGCTATCTTGGCAACGGCCGCTTGCTTTTCTTGCGTCGCGGCGATTTTCGGTTTTTTGGGAGCGGGAAGCGTGTTTTTCATCACGGAAAACAAGCCGTTAATAGTAACAGGGGTTATCGCCCTTATTTTTATAAGTTTATATTTTGGCGCTCGCCGCGTTGAGGGTATTTGCAAAAAATGCGAAAATTTGGGAATATCTTCCGGAGGAGCGAACACAAAGAAATAACTATGCGAAAGAAAGCGATTATTACAATTATTATCTTCGCCTTGGCGGCGGCCGGCTTTTATTTTATCGCCAAAACCGATAAGATTGGCGTAAAGGAAGGCGGGCAAAAGACGAATTTCTCCGGCGGGACCGAAAGCGCCGAAGAAGACGCGCGCGCGGTCGGTTTTGGCGCCGGACATACGGCGGTTGTTTATAAATCGCAAAGCTGCGGTTGCTGCGTCGGTTATGTTAAAGAATTGAAGAAAAACGGCTTTGATGTTGAGGTGGAAATTGTTGACGATATGAGCGCGGTAAAAGAAAAATACAACATACCGGCGGACAAGCAAAGCTGCCACACGATAGTTATCAGCGGATATTTTATTGAAGGGCACGTGCCGATGGAGGCGCTGAAAAAACTCTTAACGGAAAAACCGGAAATTGACGGCATCGGTTTGCCGAGGATGCCGGCGGGAACTCCGGGGATGTCCGGACAAAAGAAATCGCCGTATGAAGTGTACCAATCCGTTGACGGCGTATTTAGCGAGTTCTTAACCATTTAATTCAATTAAAATTTCAATATTGTTCCGGCCGTTCGGAGAATAAAGCCCGCCTTGGGATTATAAGCCGATGTTTACGGTTTTTGCGGGCGCGACCGAATGTTCCAAGGGCAATATTGCGAATAAGTTTACAAAAACTATGCCAACAAAAAACAGTTTAATTTTAGCGGGATCGGCTATTTTGATTTTTTTTGTCGGTCTTACGGGGGGATATTTGTTTTTCGGCCGAGGATTGCCAATGGGACCTCATATGAATTCGCCAATGAACCATGGCGAGGAGCGAAACAAGGCGGATGGCGATGAAGAGATTGCCAAAAAGGTTGATCGCGGCGTAAAGAAATTATTGGCGGAGGGCAAATATAAATGCTGTTTGAGCGAGCCCTGCTCTTATTGCTTTGAAGAAGGCGAGTGCGATTGCCTTGATAACATTATGAACGGCAAACATCCTTGCGGAGAATGTATGGGCGAAATATTGGAGGGAGAAGGCAATCCGCTTCTGGCGGAGTATTTCGCCGCCGCGATAGCCGATGAGGTGGGAGAAGAATACAAGCCCGCGCTCAAGCAAATTATTGCCGATAAATACGGTATGCCGATTGAAGAGCAGCTGTGATTCTTCCATTTAACAATAAACACGAAACCGCCGCCAAAATGGCGGCGGTTTGCTTTGGCGGCGGCGCTCTCGGCAGGAATCGAACCTGCATTACAAGATCCGCAATCTTGCGTTCTATCCATTGAACTACGAGAGCTTGCGAAAACAACAAAATAAGATAAACAAACAAACAAGAGCTTGTCGCCTTTCTTATTTATTCGCTTATCTTATTTAATCATTGTTTATAGTTTTAATATTTTCGCTATGCTTTCCGAAACAGGCTGATCGGTCCTTTCCAAATCCTCGTCCAGGTACTTTAGCAGATTTTCGCGAATTGGCAAGGGGTTCATATCTCGCAGCGGAATTGATAATCGGTGGCGGAGCGCGTTTTTAAACTCAAAATATAAATTTTTTACTCCTTTCTTCGGCTTATAAACAATGGAAAAATTTTTAATTTCGTCAAAATCATAAAATTTTCTGCCGATAATAATCCCTTCGTCGGTTATACTGAAACGCACCATAACAGGATCTCCGCCGTCATGCAGAATAATCACCATGCCGGCAATGACAATAATGACCGCGAACAGAAAATTGGCGGTCCAAAGCGAGTAGATTAACAGTAATGCCGTTATTATGGAGGCGGTAATATACCAAGTTTTTGTCCGTTCGTACTTCGTGTATTCCGGCACGGACCAGCCGATTATTTCGTCGCCATAGTCAATTTGTAGTCTTTCTTGTTTTTCAGGCATATTTAATTGACAATAATGGGTTTTTTATATATATTTATTATAGCATTGTTAATGAAAAAAGCAAGAAAACAATAAAGGGAGAGGTGCCTGAGTGGTTGAAAGGGGCACCCTGCTAAGGTGTTGGCTGTTAACGCGGCTCGAGGGTTCGAATCCCTCCCTCTCCGCCAGAAAATTCTCGCTTTGCTCGAATTTTCCGTAATTAGTAATTAGTAGTTGGTAGTTTGGGCAAGGAATAATTGTTTTTATCAAAAGCGAGAATTTTCTGTCCTAATTACAAACTACGCGCGCAAATTACAAAACATGTTTGATTTTGAAAAGCTTGACGTTTATAAGAAAGCCAAAGAATTAAATAAAGAAATTCTAAAATTTCTCAAAGAAAACAAGCAAACAGATTATTACATCCGCGATCAGTTAAAAAGAGCGTCAATCAGTATTGTTATCAATATTGCCGAAGGAAGCGGAAAATTCTCAAAGCCCGACAAAAGAAACTTTTATACAATCGCCAGGGGCTCGGTCTACGAATGCGTTTCCTTGTTTGAATTAATTTTTGAAGAAGGGCAAATCAATAAAGAAAAATTTGACGGCATTTATCAAGAATTTGAAACAATTTCTAAAATGTTATTGGGATTGATTAACAGTCAAAAATAATTTTATGGATAAAGCGCTTATATTGGTAGATTTTGAGAAAGAATGGATTGTTTGATATTACGGTTATCAAAGATTGTTGTGTGGCTTTTGATGACGAAATACAAGAATTTACTTTTAGAGACTTGAAAGCCACAAGAGAAGAAATTGAATTTTTAAATTTGAATGAATTTATTGGCGCGTTCCGGTCGCGAATTTAGGAACTTTAAAGTATAGAGGATTAGTTTGGTAAAGATTCCTTAATTTTTGAATAAACGGGTTAATTTGTTGCGAATTCGGTTTGAATTTCGGGATATCGCCCCCGCCATTTTATAATTTCAGCGTTTTGACGATTTTGTTTCGTTGCGCGCCTGTGGTGATCTTTAAAACAGGTTCTTTAGATAATTTTATTGGTAATCGTCTGTTGTTTTACGAAACCGCTCTTCTTGTTATTTCGCGCGAAATCACGAGCGCTCGGGAGAGACGCGGAATCCAGGGGCAAGCCGCAGGAAGATTGAACTTAAGACAACCGTATTATAAAAGAAGTTGTACTGATTAGTTCCGGAATGACAAGAAAAAATGGTTTAAGTTACTCATAGAATTATCTGAAGAGCCTCAAAGCATAAGTTAAATAAATTAAAAGGAGGAGAAAGATGATTAAAATCGCTTTCACGAATTTGGAGATGTCATTGATAATGGCGGCGACATCCGTGCTTGTCGTAATGCTGCTCATACTTTTGGATAAGTACAGGGGATCCGAAGGATTTCCAAAAACGATAGCGATGGCTATTATTATAATGGCGGCAACCACAACGGCGGCGTTTTTCGCGGGCAACGCAGTAAAAGCCACGAATGAGGGTGTGCCGGCTGAGTTTAGCCGTTTAGTAAAAGGGGATTATAGTATATATGAAATTGGCGCGCCTGTCAGTAGGGAATGTTTTTGGATTTCGTCAAAAGATGATTCCAAGAGGATATTCTGCAATGTTCCCGCGAAATTAAGGCAAAAGGGAACGAGGTTTATGTTTAGGCGCGTTGCCGGCGACACTTATTCCATTGTTATAATCAATAAGGAGGTTGATTATAGTAAATAATAAACGCACAGCTCAAGCGCGATTATACGGCTTGAGCTGTTTTTTACGCTTTGGCAGCCTTCAATTCCCAACGGCTGACGAATTGCTTGGCGGTTTGGAATTTTAAATTTATCGGAATTTATTATTCTTTCCATTCGTTAATATACTGTCCCACGCCGAAATTATCCAGCTTGTTTCGCAATTTCTTTTTTGAGCGCAAATAAATAATCACGGAAGTGAAATCAACCAAGTACCGATTTTTGATTACTTTATATTTAACCGCGTTTGATTGTATCGCTCGGCGGATGGTTTTGGATTGCACGCCGCCCAATTTGGCCGTTTCCGAAATGGAAAACCATAAAGGATTATGGACATCTCCAAAAGCGCCTCCGGCGTCTTTTTCTTGATGAAGGCCGTTGGAGGAATTCAAGAGATTTTTTTGAGATTTTTTTTGGTCGCCTTGTTTGTATTGCGGTGTATTTTTTTCAATCATTTTAAGAGTTAAGTCCACAAATTTGTGGACTAAAGTATTGAAAATTTGCAGTTTTTAGCCCTGTTTTCAACAGTTAAGTCCACAATATTCTGGACTAAAGTCTGTTTGTTTAATTATTTTTACATATTATTTTCAAAAAAGCAAGAGGAGATTGCCGAATATAGATTGCCAACGCGGATTTTTTGATCGCTGATTTTAAATGGCGAATATGGAATTTGGACAGATGCCGCAAAGCCGTGAGCTTGAAGAAATAATTAAGCGCCCAACACTCGGCGCCGGCAACTCGTGACGGTTTGCCATTTCCCACGGGATATGTTATATTTTGTTATAATTGTGTATAATTTTCTTGCATACGGGGAGCGCCGCCAAACCACATCACGGCTGAAATTTTAGTATATTTTAGTATTTTTGCCGATTTTGCTTTATAATTTCTTCACCGATATTATTTTATATTTCCTCAAAAATTCTAAAACAAAATTGACTAAAATCCAAAAAATTTCACTCGCAACGGGGTTTGGCGGCGGCCCCGTAAAATCCCGCAAGAAATTTAACGGTTTTACATTAAATAAGGCAATTTATGCCTGCTTTTTAGTTTAGTATTGCGAATAGCGGACGGGACGCGACTCCGCCTCGGCGGAAAGAGCGGAGCGTTCGCCAACTGTAACATTTTATTAATTCATCCGTATAATTAAGTATAAAACGATAATGAATTCAGATAACGCCAAACACATCGTAACGCGCGACAAGAAAAAAGAGGTTTTTGTTAATGCTTACGATGAACATTTTGACAAGATATATCGGTTCATTTATTTTAAAGTGGGAAATACGGAAGAAGCTCAAGATTTAACCTCGGCCACATTCTTAAAGGCGTGGAATCATATTAAAAATAACAAGGTCAGGAAAAAAACATTAAGAGCGTTGATTTACAAAATAGCCCGCAACACTGTCATTGATTTTTACAGGAGCAAGTCGGCCGGCGGGCAAAACAGCGCGGCGATTGACACATTGGACAGGGCGATAAATATCGCCGATGAAAAACAAGACTTGATTCGCGAAACGGAGCTGGCGTCGGACATTTCCCTTATTGAAAAACGCTTAACGGAGTTGAAGGACGAATATCGCGAAATAATTATTTTGCGATATACGGAAGAGCTTTCAATCGGCGAAATCGCCAAGATATTGGACAAGTCCAAGGGCAATGTCAGGGTGCTGGCGTATAGAGCCTTGAAGGCGTTAAGAGATGTTATGGAGCCGGACGGCGGATAGCGGGAAAGATACGGCGACCTTGTCAGAGCCGCTTTCGCGCGGCAACAACCAATTTCCGTTTCAGTCATTTCTTGTCTGCATTTCGTTATCTAAAAAATATGAACGAGAAGGAGTTAATCTCACAATTAAACAATTTAAAAAACATCAAACCCGACGATACCTGGAAACGGGAAAGCCGGGATATTTTACTGTCCCAAATTTCCGCGGGAGATTATTCTTCGGAGATAAGCGAGCGAAGATTCGCCGTATCATATTATTTAAGAAATTTTTTCCACCAGCCGGTATTGGTGGTGTCGGTTATTTTGCTGGCTGTTTTGGGAGGCGGCATTTTCAGCGTGGGCGCGGCGCGCGACACCAAACCGGGCGACTCGTTATATATAGCGAAAATCATCAGTGAAAAAGCGCAGCTGGCGGTTACTTTTAACGAGAAAGACAAGGCCAAACTTGGCATTGAGTTTGCCGGCAACCGCGCCAAAGAAATCGCGCGAGTATTGGCCGAAGAAAGCGGCGACGACAAAGAAGTGAAAGTTGAAAAGCTGGCGCGGAGCTTTAAAAAAGAAATAAGCGCCGCCAAAACAAGATTAAAGAATATCAAAGTCATTAAAGACGATAAAAAAGAGAAGGAAGGCGTTGAAAGCGTTCAAGAAGAAAATGCCGCGGAGCAAGAGGATAACACGCAAGTGTTTAGCGCCAATTTGGGCAAGAAGGATAAAGGAATGCAGGTTTATACCGCCGACAACGGCGGGTCCGAAACAAGTTCATCGGCGGCCGCCGATGATTCGGCCGACGCCGCTCCGGAAAATTCCGTTGCCGGTGATTCCGGCAATGACGTGGAGCAGGTTTTGGGAGAGGCGGAAGAGCTGTTCGCCCGAAAAGACTATGACGGCACGTTAAACAAACTGGAAGAGGTAAACAATATCATTGACCATATTGACGGCGCGGCCGATGGCGAAACGCAAAGCGAAAGCGCCACCACCACCGAGGAAGTGGAGGTGTTGGGGGTTAGCGGAGAAGCGGGGGCCGATAGCGCGACCACGACCGGCGACAACCCTCTTAAATAGAGGAAAATTTTTA
>JALUVW010000020.1 GCA_027020105.1 Candidatus Falkowiibacteriota bacterium | reverse complement strand
GCGGAGAGGCAGGGATTCGAACCCTGGGAACCCGTGAAGGCTCAGCAGTTTTCAAGACTGCCCCATTCGACCGCTCTGGCACCTCTCCCGGTTAACAATTAACCAATAACAATTAACAGTTAACTATTTTTTATTTTTGAAATACTACCATATATGGTAGTATTCTTATTTTTTATTTTCTGTTTCGGATTTTAACTTCATTAAACTCATCATAGCCAAAAAATCCAGAACATTGCCGCCAAATCATTTTTGAAACAAAGAACATCCACCATCCCATATATTGCTATCACGGTCATTACTCCCAATAATCCTATAACTAATCTTCCAACCCCCTTTACCAAAGAGGGGAACCTATGAACTTGGTAAACTTTCAACTTTACAAACTTTACAAACTTTCAACTACTTCGTGTATCCGCATCCCTTAGCGCTGCATTTTACATTATCATCTTTCGCGTAAATTAGCAATGCCTCGCAATCCGGACATTTGTCGCCGGTGGGCTTGCCCCAATAGGCGTTTTTGCAGTCGGGGTATTGGTCGCAGGCGTAGAACACTCCGCGCCTGCTTCTTTTTTGGACTATTTCGCCTTTGCCGCAATTCGGGCATTTTACTCCGGTTCCGCCGCCTCCGCCGATATTTTTAATGGTCTTGCATTTCGGATAACCGGAACACCCCAAGAACGGCCCGTATTTTCCGTTTCTTACAACCATCGCTTCCCCGCATTTTTCACACTTTTCATCTTTGTATTTCTCTTTTAATTTTTCCATTTCCTCGTTGTCGGAGCCGCCCCCCGCTTCTCCTTTGCTCTTTTCCATTCCCTTAATGTTCTTGCAGTCCGGATAAGCGCCGCAGGCGAGGAATTTCCCGTAGCGACCTGTTTTAATTATCATTGGCGCGCCGCATTTGTCGCATTTTTCGTTTGATTTTTCTTCAGGCATAATGTCTTTTTTGTTTAATTTATTATCTTTGTCTTTTAAGTTTTCATGGAAGGGGTGGTAAAATTCGCTGACAACCGGCCGCCATTCTTTTTCGCCGCGGGCAATGCCGTCCAGATCGTTTTCCATTTTGGCGGTGAATTCGTAATCAACTATTTGAGGAAAATGCGCGACCAACAAATCGTTAACCACGAAAGCTATTTCCGTGGGAGCGAGCTTTTTGTTATCATCTCTGTTTACATAGTTTCTGGCTATAATCGTGGAGATTGTCGGGGCGTAAGTGGACGGTCGGCCGATTCCGTATTTTTCCAACACCTTGACCAGGCCGGCGTCGGAATATCTTGCCGGCGGCTTGGTAAAATGCCGTTCGGGCGTTAATTTTATCAAATCAAGCTTTTCTCCGTTTTTCACGTCGGGCAATTCCAGTTCCTTGCTTTGTTCCGGATAAATTTTCAGGTAGCCGTCAAATTTCAAAACTTGTCCCGTTGACCTGAATTGGTACGGCAGAGACGCATTACCATGCGTCTCTACGGCATCAATATCAATAGTGGTGTTGCCGACAACGGCTTCCGGCATTTGAGACGCTATGGCGCGCTGCCAAATCAATTTATACAATCTGGCTTGGTTATTGTCGGTTATCTTCGCGGCTTCGGGCGTTTTGCCGGCCTCGGTCGGCCTAATCGCTTCATGGGCTTCTTGCGCGCCCTTGGATTTTGTTTTAAATAATCGCGGAGTTTTGAGCGCGTATTTCTCTCCCAAGTTGGCGGACAAATAATCGCGAGCGTCCTCCAAAAAAGCGTTGGACAAATTCAGTGAGTCCGTCCTCATATAAGTAATCAGCCCGACTTCATAAAGCCGCTGCGCCACCATCATTGTCTGTTTGGCCGAAAATCCCAACCAGCGGTTGGCGGTCTGTTGAAGCGTGGAAGTGGTAAACGGCTTGGGCGCGCTTTTCTTGCTTTCTTTTTGCTTGACATCGGCGACGACAAATTCTCGCCCTTCAAGATCGGCCAAAATTTTGTCGGCGCTTTCTTTGTTTTTTATTTCCAGCTTATCAATTGTTTTTCCGTTTATTTTATTCAATTTTGCTTCAAATTTCGCCGTCTGTCGCCTGTCGCCTGTCGTCCGGAGCGAAGCGGCGATTGTCCAATATTCGTCAACCTTGAATTTCCGTATCTCTCGCTCCCGCTCCACGATCAGCCGCACGGCCACGCTCTGCACTCTGCCGGCCGACAATCCGCGCGCGACTTTTTTCCATAAAAAAGGAGACATTTCGTAGCCGACCAGCCGATCCAAAATTCGGCGCGCCTGCTGGGCGTTAACCAGTTTCATGTCAATGCCGCGCGGATTTTCCAGCGCTTCCAGGATTGCTTTTTTGGTGATTTCGTGAAATACGATTCTTTTTATTTCGGGATTCGCGGTTTTGGATTTTGAATTTTCCAAGCCAAGGGCCTGAACTATGTGCCAAGCGATAGCTTCCCCCTCGCGGTCTTCGTCCGACGCCAATATAACCGTATCCGCCTTTTTGGCGTCTTTTTTTAAGTTGGCCACGGTTTGCTTGGCTTTGTCGGGAATAACATATTCCGGCTCAAAATTATTTTCAATATCAATCCCCATTTTGCTTTTGGGCAAATCGCGAATATGCCCGAAAGAGGACACGATTTTGTAATCGGGCCCCAAAAACTTGGTTATTGTTTTCGCTTTTGTGGGGGACTCTACTATGACTAAATTCATAAAAAAATTAAAAATCAAAAATCAAAATGCAAAATGACAATTTAAAATTTAAAAATCATTTTTACATTTTTATTTGTCATTTTGATTTTTGATTTTTACACTTTGCATTTATCTTGCCAGCACGTACTCCATATTCCCCAAGTTCTTCACCATTCCCTTCATTTCCATAATAGTCAGTGTACTATTTATAATATTTGTGTCAAGTTTCGTTAATCGGATTAAGTCGTTTATGTGTATCGGCTCTTTTTCCATATGGCTTAACAAAACTTCTTCTTCGGGCGTTTCGGGGATTATTTTTTCGTTGCCGACGCAAGCTGAAACTCGCGCCAAGTCAAGCGCCTCCATAATATCGGCGGCGCAGGTGGCGACCTTGGCTCCCTTTTTGATAAGGTCGTTGGCGCCGTCGGAATTGGGAGAATAAATGCTGCCCGGCACGGCGAAAACTTCGCGATTTTGCTCCAAGGCGAATTGGGCGGTGATTAACGATCCCGACTTCCTGCTCGCTTCAATCACCAGAGTGCCGAGAGACAAGCCGGATATGACTCGGTTTCTTTGGGGAAAATGATGTTTGAGCGGAGGGGAGCCGATTGGGAATTCTGAAATTATCGCCCCGCCGGAATCAACGATTTTGTCGGCCAAATAACGGTTTGAAGAAGGATAGACGCTTTGTTTGTCCAGTCCCGATCCCAGCACGGCTATTGTCCGTCCCGGAGCTCCCAGGGCCGCGTTATGCGCCAAGGCGTCAATGCCGAGAGCCAGGCCGCTCACAATCGTTAAATTGTTTTTGGCCAAATCTCCCACAATCCGCTCAACCGCCATTTGGCCGTAAGAAGAGTATTTTCTTGAACCGACGACGGCCAAGTTGAAATTTTCATTTTCCGGCAACCGCCCTTTATAATAAAGAAGGGCCGGCGGATTGTAGATTTCTTTGAGCGGTTCCGGGTACAGCTTGTCGCCGATCGCGACGGCTTTAATGTTTTCTTTTTCCAGCGCCTCCATTATCTCGTCCGGATTGATGCCGTGCCTCGCCGCCGCGAATTCCTCTGAAACGCTTTCTTCTATGCCGGCGCGGACCAAGGCTTCCGCGGGCGCCCAAAAAGCGTCCTTCCAAAACGGAAACCTTTTTTTGATTCTCCCCAATCGGGCGGGGCCGAATTTGGGAAAATGCGTCAAAGCGATAAGATATTTTAAATCGTTGTTATTCATAATTATTTCCTGTAAATTTACTAAAATCAGCGTATTTGCGCGCCCCCTCTTGACATTTTTAAATAATTTGTTAAGATAATGTATCCGCGCGGTAGCGTTCAGTTTACCGCTTGCTTCAAGGGTGTTGATTTTAAGCGGATTATCCTCCTTGTCTGTTTATTAGTCAATTATCCCTTTAAGTAAGCGGTAATTTGGACGCTATTA
>JALUVW010000019.1 GCA_027020105.1 Candidatus Falkowiibacteriota bacterium | reverse complement strand
TGTCTCTTGGGGGTCCATAATAGAAATTTTAATATACTGATCATAGCTTGAATTTTTCAACATCCAGCCGCCAGGATACTTAAATTCTATGCCTAAGCCCTCATTCTTGTAAATCTGCCAATCGGAAACGTCTATCTCGTCCGCGGAAACATCCGTGTTTTTAGCCACGGTTGTGGTTGATATTTTATCTGCTGGCCGCCTCTTAGTCTCTTGTTTTTGCTCCTCAAATTTTCCTTTACTATCATCTCTCCCGATCAATTCCTCGGCGTTCCTGTCCGCGTACACCAAAATAACCGCCGAGGCGGCGGTGATTGAAATTATTATTATTAGGATTATTGTTTTTTTGTTCAACATAATTTTTAACAAATTTTTGTTCTTGATTTTAGCCTATCAATCAAAAAACCCCCACAATCAATGAAAATAAAAACATCAATAACGGCCAAATTAAACTGAAGAATCCGAACATTAATAAAAATATTATGATAAAAAATCCGTACGGCTCCAGACCGCGCATTTTTATCTGCCAATTATACGGCAAAAACGTCATTAACACCTTTGAACCGTCAAGCGGAGGAATGGGCACCAAATTGAAAATCATTAAAAGCAAATTCAGAAAACAAAAAATAACAGCCAACACAAAAACGCTGGTGACAAGCGAGCCTTGCATCTGCGCCAACAAATAATCGTTATCTCCCCGCAAAAAACCGACAACCAACATTTGTTTTAAGCCGACGGCTACCGGCGTTAAACGCGCCATTATGCCGAAGATTAGGGCAATAATCAAGTTGGCCGCCGGGCCGCCAATCGCCACTTTTAAATCGCCGTACTTGGAGTCGCGCAAATTATACGGATTATACGGCACCGGTTTTGCCCAGCCGATTATAAAATTAACTCCGGAAAAAATCAATAAAAGCGGCAAAATTATTGAGCCGACCGGATCAAGATGGTTAAGCGGATTCAAGGTGAGACGGCCGGCATTCTTGGCCGTATCGTCACCCAGCTTGTGGGCAACCCATCCGTGGGCGTATTCATGGAACACCGCCGATATTATTAATATGGCTATTGACAAAATGATTATGGACATAATTTCAGTATGTAACGCATAATAATATGAAACACATAACACAATTATATAACATCTTGCATAATTTATCAAAATATGCTAATATTTTATTTGTTATCCAGAAATTAAACAATCAGCTTTCAAATTATAGATGTCAAGCAATTTTAATTGCTTGAAAATTGATAATTGAAAATTGATAATTAAAATAATATGGCTAAACGATGTGATTTATGCGGACGCGGCTCCACCAAGGACGCGAGTCGTTCTCACTCAAACATTAAAACGATTAAACGGCAGCATGTTAATTTGCAAAGCAAAAGAATTGACGGAAAAAAAGCAAAAGTCTGCACCAAGTGCTTAAAAACAATGGTAAAGACAAGATAGCGAAACCCAATCTCCGAAATTAAAAACCGCCCCTTCGGGCGTTTTTTAATTTCGGAGATTAAACGTCTTTATTCCTTACAATATGTTAAGCAATACGAAAATAACCGCCAAGACGGCGAATTTAATGGCGAACATTTTTAAAAAACTCGTCCCGATTCTGTTAGGGTCTATTAACATAATTAAACTATAAAATGCTGATCTCGCCGCAATCTTGCCAAACGGGCCGTGGCGCGCGAACGACAGAGACGCCTTTGCGGCTCATTCGTTGCCCCGGCCTTCGCGAAGGGAGGGCAACAAAGCCAATATGTTTATACGCAAACTTTTTTACAAAATCCGCCCTCTATTCCTCGTCCTTTTTCGGCTTCTTGCCGACAATCTTCTCAAAGTCCTCTTTTTCCAAAGTTTCCCGCTTCATTAAAACTTTAACGACTTTTTCCAAAGCGTCTTTTTCCTTCGTGATAATGCCCTTGGCTTGATGGACGGCATGTTCAATAAATTGAGTGATTTCTTTATCAATTTGCTCGGCGACTTTTTCGCTGTAATCCCTCTGCTCGTGGATTTCGCGGCCAAGAAATATCATCTCCTCTTTCTCGCCGTAAGTGCGGGGACCCAAAGTTTCCGACATACCGAAATCGGTAATGAGGCGGCGCGCCAATTTCGTGGCCCGGCGCAAATCGGAGGTGGCGCCGGTGGTAACATCGCCGAACACCTCTTTTTCGGTTACGTATCCGGCGAGCAATACCGCGATCTCTTCCGTGAATTCCGCTTTGGTGTGCATATGCTTGTCTTCCGTCGGCAATTTTAAAGTGTATCCGCCGGCGCGGCCGCGGGCTATGATGGAAATTTTATGCACCGAGTCCGTATTGGGCAAGAAATGAGCGACGATAGCGTGTCCGGCTTCGTGATAAGCGGTTATTTTTTTCTCTTTTTCGGTTAACACTCTGCTTTTTCTTTCCGGGCCAAGCATTACTTTTTCAATACTCTCCAAAAGTTCGTCCATTTCAATTATTTTTTTATTGCGCCTGGCGGCCAATATCGCGGCCTCATTAAGCAGATTCGCCAAATCGGCTCCGCTGAATCCCGGAGTGCGCTCGGCCACGCGGCGCAAACTTACTTCTTTGGCCAACGGCTTTTTCTTGGCGTGCACTTTCAAAATGGCCTCCCTGTCCGCTATATCCGGCTCATCCAATACGATTTGGCGGTCAAAGCGTCCGGGGCGAAGCAAGGCGGGATCCAAAACGTCGGGCCTGTTGGTGGCGGCCAGCACTATTACGTTAACGCTTGGATCAAAACCGTCCATTTCCACCAAAATCTGGTTAAGCGTCTGTTCCCGCTCGTCATGCGAACCGCCCAAACCGGCTCCGCGCCTTCTGCCCACCGCGTCAATTTCATCAATAAAAATAATGCAAGGAGCCGCTTTTTTCGCCTGCTTGAATAAATCACGAACGCGGGACGCTCCCACGCCGACGAACATTTCAACGAATTCCGAACCGGAAATATGGAAAAACGGCACATTAGCCTCGCCGGCAACCGCGCGCGCCAATAACGTTTTTCCGGTTCCGGGACTACCCAACAACAACGCTCCGCGCGGAATGCGGGCGCCCAATTCCAAAAATTTCTTGGGATGTTTTAAGAATTCCACCACTTCTTTTAGCTCTTCTTTTGCCTCTTTTACGCCGGCGACATCCTTAAAGGACACTTTTTCTTTCGCGTCCTTGCCGAATTGTTTGACCTGCGACTGGCCGAACATCATTGCCTTGCTGTTGGCTCCCTGCACCGAACGCATCATAAAATATATGAAAATGCCTATCAATAAAAACGGAATTAAAAACGGCAAAAGGTTCATCAGCCAAAAATTCAACCCTTCACCCTCCTTTACCTCTATGTTGACGGCTGTCATTTTACTCGGTTCCACGCCAAAATTTTTCAGCAATTCGGAAAGCGATTCACCCGCTTCTTTTTTGACTATTTCTTTTTTGCCGTTCTTTAAAGTAACCGTTAATTTGCCGCCCTCAACCACAATGCCGGCAACCTCTTCGTTGTTGATTTGAGTAATCAACACTTCCGTGCCGACTCTTTCCGCTCTTTTTCCGGCATCGCCGAGATAGCTAAAAACAACGGCGACGGCGAAAAAAATAATAAAAAATAATAATAAATTCTTGATTATGTTTTTCATATTTTATGTTTTACGAATTACATTTACCCGCTTTTGGCGGCAATTCAGAAAAAATTGCCGCGCTAACTCAAGCTATCAACGTAATTTTTGTAACGCGCTTAGGATTTATATTGTTTTATTACTCTAAAATTATATACCATTAATCCGCTTTTGGCAACTTCGGCTTTATCCATATCCGTGTTACGGGAGCGTCGCTGAATGTCGGTTGCCGTGTTATGGAAACGCGTTATTGTTGTATGCCTCTATACGATTGCGCCTTTATGATAACGGTTTATTGCCGCATTATAAGCCCGCGGGGGGAACTGTTCGTCTCGCATGTTGCGAATCCGTAGGGGCGAACGGCGTTCGCCCCGTTGTTTCGCTCCGTAACGCGCGGCCTCGAAAACAAAAAAACCGAGCCTCCGATTGAAGACTCGGTCTCGGTTTTTTCGCGCGACGCCTCGTTTCTACCGAA